>CAKPNP010000011.1 GCA_934169415.1 uncultured Bacilli bacterium | reverse complement strand
ATAATATTACATAATAAAATACTTTTTCATACTTACATGTTCTAAATTTCATTTTTCACCTCCTATAAGTTATATACTAAAAAAATCTTCAAAATCCTTTTTTTTAGAGCAATTTTTTTAAAAAAATGCAAAAAAGCAAGAAAAATTAATTCCTTGTTATCAATGTGTCAAAAAAATCACAGATAATTATTTTATTTATTAAAAATATTATGCTTATCACTATTATTTAATAAAAAACTATCAGGTAATTTTACTCTACAGGTAAAGTTAAAGAAGCCGAATTACCATTAATACCAGATAAATAATAATTTGGTACACTTCCCTGGATTAATTTAATTGCAACAGGAATTGATGTATTTATATCTATTTTATTAGATATAAAAGGTAGTATTACTTGTTCTTTTAGTTCAAGTACTATATTTATTTCAACCAATGCATTATTAATACCATAATTAGTAACTTTAGTATTTATATAACTAATTATGTCTCCCACTAAACTAAATTTAACAGGAATTAAAGGGCCTATATTAGCTAAAAAAGATGATCCGAATACAACACCACTTGGTATTTCATAAATTATTCCCTGTTTTAATTTAGATATATCATAATCTATAAGTTCATCTGTATTAAGTTCTAATAATTCTACTTTGCCTTGTTCAATGTATTTTAGATTAACTTGAATACTATTAGTAACTTTAGTAAGAATTTTATTTACTGTAATAGGATTAAAGTCGATTGTTTTAATTTCATTATTATTATCTCTTGTAATTATAAATAATTCATCTATATCAATATTTTCAGTAACATTTTTAGATATTGCATTATTTATTACAATACTTGCTAGTTTCCTAGATTCTAGTGATGCATAATCAAATAATACTGGGTTAAGTTTAGTATTTATAAATCTTAAACTTAAAATTATAAAAAACACTAAAAACAAAAATACTATTATTAGAATTTTAGCCTGTTTATTTTTTTTAAATATATAAATCTTTCTTTTAAGTTTTAATCTTCTCATATTAAATTTTATGTTTATATTGAAATATTTAAGACAAAAAGTGACATACTAAAAAAGAAAGTGAGGTTTATATGAATAATTTAATTTCAAAAAATTTAATAGTTGTAGATATCAAAAGCAATATATATGAAGTTGCTGATACAATGAAGAGATATGATGTTGGATTTGTTCCAGTATCAGATAATAATAAAATAGTAGGAGTATTAACTGATAGGGATATAGTTACCAAAATAGTAGCTAATAAAGATGAATTAATAGAATCATATATAAGTAAACCAATTAGTATTGATTTAAATGATTCTATAAAAAATGCTCTAACATTAATGAGTAAACATAAAATAAAAAGATTATTAGTTAGCAGTGATAATAAACTTGTTGGAATTCTTTCAATTTCAGATTTATTAAACACTGATTGCAATTATATTGAGGCTATTAAAGAAATATTTGAAATAAATAAGAATGATGATACATATATAACTAAAGTTGATGAATTTTACTTATAATTTTTATACGCTTTAATTAAATTATGTATCAAAAATATAGGTGTAAGCATACCAACTCCAAAAGGAACAGTTGTTATACTTATATCTTTTTTTATATTGTTAACATCTAAATCTCCTACTAAATGATCATCTACGTAACTAGTAGATACATCTATAACTACTTGACCATCAGTAAAATATTCATCACCTAAATATAATGGTCTAGATATACCTGTAATTATAATATCACATGATTTAGTAACGTTTTTTAAATTAGTAGTCTTTGAATCGCATAAAATTACTTCGTTATCATTTTTTAATATATTATATAGTGGCATACCCAAAATATTACTCTTACCTAAAAGAGCTATTTTTTTACCTTTAAGTTCAATATTATAATAATCTAAAATTTTAAGTACTGATAAAGCTGTAGGAGGGATAAATGTATCTTTGCCATTTTTTAAATCTAAAATGCTTTTTTCAGTAAGACCGTCTATATCCTTTTTAAAATCAATATAATTTACTATTTGATCATAACTAAATATAGAGCTTATAGGTTTTTGTAATATTATCCCACTAATACTAAAATCATCATTTAAATTTTTAATCACACTTATAATGTCTTCAATAGAAGTAAATTCATTAAACTTAATATTTACTAATTCTATATTTAATAATTTAGATATCTTTCTTTTACTCCTTAGATATATTTCGTTTGAATCAAACTCACCTATTTCAATAACAGCAAATTTTAAATTAATACCTTTCACTTCTTCTTTTAATTTATTTAATTCTTCTTCTTTTATTATCTTACAATCTAATTTTTTCATAATTCAATTATATATATAAATTTTATTTTTATCAAGTTTTTTATATAGTTAATTTTTGGCATTTCTAATTTTTTTTATTTCATATAATTCTGATACTGTAACAAACTGGTAACCTTCACTTTTTAATTTTGGAACTAATTCATTAATTACTTTTACAGTTCTTTTATATGTATCATGAAATAAAATTATATCCATATCATCCGTATCCCTTAATACGTTATTCAATATTGTTTTATAATTTTTAATTTTCCAATCATTACTATCAACATTCCATAAAACTATAGTTAAATCAGTATTATTTCTAATCTTATTATTTAAAGAGCCATAGGTTGGTCTAAGCAAAATAGGATATGTGTTAGTAATACTAAAAATAATGTCCTGCGTTTTTTCTATTTGTTCTTTTAATTCTTCATTTGATAGTCTTGTAAGCCATTTATGATTATATGAATGATTACCAATTTCATTACCAGAAGATACCATATATTTTAAAGTATCACTATAAATATTAGCTTTATTACCAAGTATGAAAAAAGTTGCTTCTACATCATTTTTATTTAATATATCTATTATTTCTTTAGTATATTTACTAGGTCCATCATCAAATGTTAAAGCAACAACTTTTGATGATGGATCAACTATCCTATTAACGGGTTCATAATTAAAAGTATGATTAGTTTCTTTAATATCAGATGTATAACTATTAGATAATGGTACTGATATATTTACTATATTGCATGATTGATTAGTTATTTTATATGGTTCAAAATAAATTTCTAATGTGTTTTTATTTACTGTAAAATGATTATAATTATTAAAATCATCAGTTATTTCACTATCAATTAAATCTAAAATAATACAATCCTTATACTTTTTTATTAAATCTTGTTTTATTATTGGAACTAACCTAGATAATTCTTCTTTAGTTATAATATCAGATAATTTTACGATTTTATTAGAATTATTATCATATATAATAGTTTTTATTTCGTTTATTTTTTTAGATGTATTAACATACGTATACAAAATAACGTTAGTATAGTTATCACTTTCAAAATATCTATAGTCTATATTTAATTCTTTTGAATCATTTAAATCATAATAATTCTCATACTCAACCTTAAATCCATCATATACACTTTTTACGTATTCACCTATTACATTATCAAGTTTCTTTATACCTGTTTTTGGATAGTTAAGCGCTATTTTCATATTTGAATTATTTTCTGATATAGTACTAATTGAAAGTTCATGTGTACACCCAGTTAATAAAAGTAATATCAAAATTAAAAATTTTTTCATGTTTCACCTATTTTAAATATACTATATAGAATTTTATAATATGATTTTAATATAATTTAATATGGAAAAAGAAGAAAAACTACTAAACTATCAATTAATAACCTCTATAGCCTTTATAGTATCATTAATTATATCAATAATACTTACATATGATGAAAAAAAAGAACTATTAAATGAAGAAACTATATTCAGTAAAGATTTTGATAAATATCTAAACCTTTTCAATAGAATATTAGCCCTTTCTATAGTGTGCTTTATATTATATATAAATTATGAAACATACAAAATAAACAAAAATAAAAAAACTGATATTAAACCTTTTGAACACCAAATTATTGCGTCCATTTTAAGTATAATATCAGCTATAATAGTATTATATGTAGTAATTGAAAACTGGGAAAGTATTCCAAGTATTACAAACATTGAAAATCCTACAGTTTAGATTTTTTTCTTAAATTTACACCTATTTTATTATTTATATGTATTCTATTACTTATTATATATGTTATATAAATAAAAAGTCCAATGAAACTTACAAAAACTCCATTTTTAAATACAATAGTTGCTATTGAATTGATTAAAGGTGAAATAAATGTTTCTAAAGTTTTATATTTTTCTATAAGTATAGAATTAAATACATTATTCATACATCCCAATATAACATACAATAAACCACTAATTATCATTGTTATTCCTAAATATTTAAAAAGTTTATAAAAAGATTTATTTATAATGCAAAATAATGCACACAAAATAAATAAAGATATATATAAATATGTCATGTCATAATAGATAATAAAATTTATTTTATCTAAATCATATTCACCTATTATTTCATCCCTTGATGGAACTATATTTACTAACTTTTCTAAATAAGTATCTATATATTCTTCTAGTTCTTCCTCACTTAACATTACATTAATATGATTTTCTAAAGATGAAAAAGCTATTTCATTCATTTTTTCATGAGCACTAGTAGATATTTCTGGCTTAGTAGAATTTTTTAATACATAGTCAATTGTTCCTTTAAAAAAATCTCCTAAAAAAATATTTATTTCTTCGCTTTTTAATATATCATTTATTATGCTTTTTGGTATATTACTATTAATTGCAAGATTAGTTATCTCTTCTTTTAAAGTTATTCCTTTTTCATCCAGATTAAAAATTATACCTAAATCTACATTTAATATATCTATACTTTTTACATAATTTGATATAGATTCTTTAGTAACTAAGTTTTTACAAGAAGATATGAATATTATTATAGTTATTAAAACAAATAATATTAAAGAAAGTACAAAATTTAAAGTTTTTCTAATAATATGTCGTAGTTTCATAAATCCTCCACTACAATAATACCATAAAAAAAAATATTAATCAAAAACAAACGTTATTAATTAATACTTTAATAATTAAACTCCAACTTTGTGAAAATCAAGACGTAGTTTATCTGCAATAGTTACAATAAATTCTGAATTAGTTGGTTTTGCTCTATCAATATCAACACTATGACCAAATATTTTTTCCATTAAGTCAATATCTCCTCTATTCCAACTAATTTCAACAGCATGTCTAATAGCTCTTTCTACTCTTGATACAGTTGTATCATATCTAGAAGCTAATTCAGGATATAACTCTTTTGTAATACCACCTATTATATCTGGATTTTCAAATATCATACTTACAGCATCTCTTAAAAATTGATAACCTTTTATATGAGATGGAATACCTAAATCATGTAACATTTTACTAATAGAAACTTGCAAATTACTATTATAAAAGTCTATACTTTTTTCTTCTTTCTTTTTAAAAGAATCTATAATTTTCTTTTCTAAATCATCTAAATCAAATGGTTTAAGTATAAAGTAATTAACTCCATATTCAGAAACTTCTCTTATAACTTCACTTTGATTGTAACTAGTTTCAACAATTACTTTCATAGAAATTGAATTATCTTTTAAACTTTCTAAAACATATAATCCATCTTTTTTAGGCATTATTAAATCTAGTAAAACTATATCATAATTTGAACTATTTTCTTTTATTTTATTAAATCCTTCAAAGCCATCATATGCTTCATCTACAATTTTTATTTTATCGCTATTTTTAAAATATTCTTTTACAGCCTCAATCAATTTGACATTATCGTCAATCATTAGTACCCTTATCATTCTTATCTCCTATCTAGTACTTCTATTTACTGCTGTGTTTTTATTATATAACATATTTTTACAAAAAGCTACGGTAAAATTTAGCTAAATTTGTCGAATAAATTTTGTAGCCTCTAATACAGAATAATATCACAAAATAAACTAAATTTTATAATATAAACAATTATTTAATTATTTTATATTCTTATATTTTAAATTTAAAATAACTGCACCTATTATAAGCGGAAAATAATATGTAATAAAACGCCATAAAATCATAAGTGTCGATAACATAGGATCTAGTAAATACGCACTAAATAAATTAGCAAATATATACTCTTGACCTAATGTACCTCCTGGAAGTGGTACAAAACTACTAATTATCGATACATATGTTACTATTACAATACTTGTTATAGCATCAAATGAAGTATAATTACCCAAACTAAATAATAAAGTAAGTGGTGTTATATAAAGGCAAATAAGTGCTATTGAATTTAAAATTACTAATAAAATAAAATTTCTTTTATTCTTTAAAATCATACTTGAATTATTATTAAAATCCTTTATATAATTTTTTATTTTATCTTTAATTTCATCCTTATTTATTTTTTTAAAAATAGATATAAAATTAACTATTAAATTAGTAAAAAATAAATCTAATTTTTCATTTTTTGAAACTACTAATAAAAATAAAACTATTATTATATTAACCAAGAAACCTATTATAAAAAATATAGATATAACACTACCAATAGATACAATATTAAATATCTTATTTAGTATTAATGCTAATATTCCAATCAAACATAGACTAGTTTGATGAATTATTGTTTCTTGTAAAATTGTATTAGTAGAATCTATTAATGAAACATTTTTTTTACTAAACATATATACTTGAAATGGTTGTCCACCAGATGAAAATGGTGTAACAGCATTAAAGAAAAATGTTATTAATTGTATTATAAAAGTATCTTTAAATTTTACAAAAGAAAACTTATTAACAATATTATTAGTTACTATAGATTTAAAAAAAGTATAACTTAATACAAGTAAATAAGATAAAACTAAAAAAACTATATTAACTCTTAATATTGAATTTAAAATAGTAATATAATTATCTTTTAAAGTAAAAAATAGAATAATTAAAGTTAAAATAAATAATATTATTATATTTCTTTTTTTCATTTTATTGCTCTAATCCCAGGTAAATCTTTACCTTCCAATAACTCTAAAGTTGCACCGCCACCTGTTGAAATATGAGTAAATATAGAATCATAACCATTATTATTAACAAAAGATACACTATCTCCGCCACCTACTATCTTTATAGCATCAATATCTTTTAATACTTCACATATTCCTTTTGTTCCATTTTCATATCTTTTATCTTCAAACATTCCCATAGGTCCATTCCATATAACTAAAGCTGATTTTTGTAAATATTTTTTAAATAGTTCAATGCTTTTTACACCTATATCATATATTTTTTCATCATCCATAACTTTTGTAACTAAGGATTTTTTATCAGTTACAAAATCAACAGGAAGTATTAATTTATCCTTATATTCACCTAATATAGATTTACAAAAACTAATTTGATCATCTTCAACTAAAGATAATCCTACATTAACACCAGTAGATTTTAAAAATGTATTAGCCATAGCTCCACCAATTAATATATAATCGGATATTTTAACTAAATTATTTATTAAACCTATTTTATCACTTACCTTAGATCCACCTAGTATAACTGTAAAAGGTCTTTTAGGATTATTAATATTTGGAAGTAGATTATTTAATTCATTTTCAACTAAAAAGCCTATTCCACTTTCCAAATTTGAAGCTATTCCAACGTTTGAAGCATGTTCTCTATGTAGTGTTCCAAACGCATCATTTATAAATATATCACCCAAAGATGCCCAATATTTTCCAAGTGATTCATCATTTTTACTTTCTTTTTTACCATCTAAATCTTCAAATCGAGTGTTTTCCATAAGTAAAACTTCACCATTTTTTAGATTATTAATAGCCTCCTCTAGTTTTTTTCCTCTTGTTTCATCTATAAAAATCACATTTTTGTTTAATAGTTTACTTAATCTAATACTAACTGGTAATAAAGTATTCTTTAAATCACTTTTTTCTTTTACTCTACCCAAATGACTCATAAGAATAACCTTAGCATTTTTTTCTATAGCATAATTTATAGTATCTAAACTTTTTATTATTCTAGTATCATCTTTTATAACACCATCTATAATAGGTACATTAAAATCAACACGTATTATTACTTTTTTACCTTCTAAATCAAAATCTTTAATGGTTTTCATATATCCTCCTATAATGATTATTATATATTAATTTAATATAAAAATAAAGTATTAATAATAAATTGTTTATAATAAATAACAAAATATTATTTTAGTTTTTCAAATAATATTTTCTTAATTATAAATTATTTTTTTACTAGTATACAAGAAAAAACAAGAAAAATTAATTTCTTGTAATATTTCCTAGATATTTTGCAGTTCTAACCATTTGTGTTGAATAGCCATATTCATTATCATACCATGCAACTATTTTAACTAACTGACCATTTTCTGTATCTAAAACACTAGTAAGTAACCCATCTACTAAGGCTCCTACATTAGAACCAATAACATCACTTGATACAATTGGATCATAAGTAATTTTTAAGGTTTCATTACTATTATTTTCAAATACTGAATTAATTTCTTCTTTTGTTACAGATTTATTTAATTCTAGCGTTAAATCTATAACAGAACCAGTTGCTGTTGGTACTCTTAATGAACTACCATCAAGTTTACCTTTAAGTTCTGGAATAACTAAGCCTATTGCACTAGCTGCACCTGTTCCTGTTGGTACGATATTCATAGCACCTGCTCTTCCACGACGTGAATAAATTCCTTTTTTATGAGCTACGTCTAGTATAACTTGATCATTAGTATATGAGTGAACTGTAGTCATATAACCTTTTTTTATGCCAAATTCTTTATTAATTATATCTACTACTGGAGCTAAGCAGTTCGTAGTACAACTTGCTGCCGATATTACTTCTTCACTTCCATCTAATATATTATGATTTACATTGTAAACAATTGTTTTCATCTCACCCTTTCCTGGGGCTGAAATAATTACTTTTTTAGCTCCTGCTTTAATATGTGAATAAGCAAGTTCATATGAAGTAAATCTACCTGTACATTCAAAAACTTCATCTATTCCTAATTCACCCCAAGGTAAATTAGATGGATCAGTTTCACTATATACTCTTATTTTTCTTCCATTTATTATAATGTTTTCACTATCATAACTAATATCTTCTACTTTATAATTTCTATGATTAGTATCATATTTTAATAAATATGCAAGTTGTTCAGCACTAGTTAAATCATTTATAGCTACAACTTCTAATTCTGAATCATCCTCCATTATTCTAAATACTAATCTTCCTATTCTTCCAAATCCATTTATTGCTACTTTTATCATATTTTCCTCCTATTTATCATTAAAACAACTTCCACCTATAAATTCTCTTAGTACTGAATCTTTAGGTACATCATCACTTGGTATTGGTAAAAAATTTCTTAAAAAATTTATTAGTCTAATTGCTTCTGGATATACTTCATCTTCTTCTGAAACAGAGAATAATAATGGTTCTGCATATGTTTTTAATACACCTAATTCATATATAAGTGCTGAATTAATAATTACATCGGCATCATTTTGATAAGGGAATACATATTCTTCCTCACCTTCTGTAATATTTTTCCAGCTTTTTAAAGTTTCAGTTGCATTATAACCACGATATTTATTATCTCTAATAATTCTTCTAAGTCTTCTAGTATCTGATGTATGAATTCTATTATGATTATCAATATTTAATTGAGTAAGTGGGCTTATATATATTTTAAATTTATTTATATCATCAATAGCTAAAGTTAATTCTGGATTAAGTGCATGTAATCCTTCAATTACAATAATATCATTTTCTTTTAATTGTAAATATTTTTTCTTATATTCCCTTGAACCTAAAATAAAATTATATTCTGGTAATAATACTTTTTCACCATTTAACAATTTAAGTAATTGTTTATTAAATAAATCAGTGTCTACGGCTCTTATAGATTCAAAATCATAGTCTCCATTTGGTTTTTTAGGTGTATCTTTTAAATCTAAAAAATAATCATCTGTAGAA
The DNA here is from genome assembly GCA_934169415.1 of uncultured Bacilli bacterium. Taxonomy (GTDB): domain Bacteria; phylum Bacillota_I; class Bacilli_A; order RF39; family UBA660; genus Faecisoma. Next base: position 21,489 of record CAKPNP010000011.1, on the reverse strand, counting down.
ATGCTATGAGTTCTAAATCCATGGGCACGTAAATAAATTTCTAATTTTTTGCTAGTTGTCGTCTTACCACTTGAACTAGGTCCTGCAAGCAATATAACTTTAATATTTTTGTTTTTAGATATAATATCAGCAACATTTGATAATTGAGAATTATATCTAGCCTCAGCTAATTGTATTAAATAATTATAATTACCAGTAGTTACAACCTCATTTAAATCAGCTGCATTTGTAACATCTAAAATTTTACCCATATTAGTATATTCTAAAAATGCATTAAACAATTTTTCATGATGTGAATAATCTTTAGTATATTTAGGGTTTTCAACAGAAGGATAACTTAAAACAAATCCATTTTTATTAATATATGTTAGCTTAAAATCATCTAATACTTTTGTACTATATGGCATATTGCTAAAGAAATAGTCATAATAATCATCTAATCTATATAAATTAATAAAAGTATTACTAATATATTTAAAGACTTTAACTTTATCCATTTGATGTTTATTCTTAAAATATTGTATTGCATCACGTCTAGATACATTTAATTTTACAAATTTATAATCAGTATTTACTATTTCATACATTTTTTCTTCTACTTTTTTAAGTTTATTTTCAGTTATTTCCTTATTTTCTAGTGTACAATAAACTCCTTTATCTATAGAATGCTCAATTCTAACCTCGGCATCTGCACCTAAGACTTTTTTTATTGCAACTATCATCATAAAATGAACGGCACGAGAATAAACAGCATTACCAAGTAAACTAGATCTATCATAAAAATCTATTTTGCACTTTTTTCCTACTTTGTATGTTAACTCTTCTATTTCATTATCAACACGTGCAACAAGTATTGGATAAGCAAAATCGCCTCTAAATTTTTCTGATATTTCTTTTAATGTTGTATCCTCCATAAATTCGTAAATATTATTATTATATTCTATTTTAATCATTTTATTCACAGTATCACCCTTATTCTTCTATACTACATTATAACAACAAATTAAAATTTTGTCATTTATTTTTTTGAATAATTTTTATTATTTATACTTATTATATTACTAGGAGAGTGATAAAATGCTTGTACCATCTATTATTGAAAAAACTGCATTAGGAGAAAGAGCTTGGGATATTTATTCTAGATTATTAAAAGATAGAATAATTATGTTAACTGGTGAAATCGATGATAATACATCTAATATAATAGTTTCTGAATTATTATACTTAGATAGTATAAGTAACGATGACATTAGTTTATACATAAATAGCCCAGGCGGAAGTGTTACCGCTGGGCTTGCTATATACGATACTATGAATACTATTAAAAGTGATGTTTCAACTATTTGTCTCGGCTTGTCAGCTTCTATGGGAGCATTCTTGCTTTCTAGTGGAGCAAAAGGAAAAAGATATTGCCTAGAAAATAGTGAAGTAATGATACATCAACCTTTAGGAGGAGTAAATGGTCAAGCAACTGAAATTAAAATAGCAGCAGAACACATTTTAAAAACAAAGGATAAACTTAATAAAATACTTTCTAAAAACACAGGAAAAAATATAGAAACTATTGAAAAAGATACAGAAAGAGATAATTATTTAAGTGCAAAGGAAGCACTAGAATATGGACTTATAGATAAAATTCTATGAGTTTTTTTGTGTTTCGTTATAGTATTTTTTGCCTAATTCAACTAATCTTTTAGTCATTTCTCCTCCGATGCTACCATTTAATCTAGAAGTTTGATCCGCGCCTAGAGAAATTCCTAATTCATTAGCTATTTCATACTTTAAATTTTCTAAAGCTTTTTTACTTCCGGGAACTACTAACTTATTCATTCTATCACCACCTACTTATATTATGGATTGTAGATTAATATAAATGTGTGACAATAATAACTAAAAAGATAGCAATAATTGCTATCTATTTTAATTTATTTAGCTTGGTAACCACCTAAATTTTGTTCAGCAATTTGAACTAATCTTTTAGTGATTTCTCCTCCAACACTACCGTTAGCACGGCTAGTAGCTTCTCCTCCTAGAGTAACACCAAATTCAGAAGCTATTTCATATTTCATTTTTTCGATAGCTTGTTTAGCTCCAGGTACTACTAATTTAGAAGTCATTTTGTTATTCATTGTACTCACCTCCTGTACACTAATATCATGTGCTACAAGAGGTAAATTATAAGTGGAAAAAAATGGTTATAAGAAATCATATGAAGTTGTGTAATTATCTATTATTTCTATATTATCAATACACTCTTTAATTAATGATTCATAATCAAAATTTTCTAATCTTTCACATTTATCCAATTTAGGATTTATGACAGGATGTTTTGGAACAAATATAGTACAACAATCTTCAAAAGGTAAAATACTTGTTTCATATGTTCCTATTTTTTTAGCAATCTCAATAATTTCCAATTTATCTAAACAAGCTACAGGTCTAATTATTGGAAAATTGGTTACACTATTAATACAAATCATACTATTTAAAGTTTGACTTGCAACTTGACCTATTGATTCCCCATTTATTACAACCTTATATTTATCACTTATAGATGTAGCTATTCTATACATCATACGTCTTAATATAGTTATGTTGTAATCTAGATCTACATTTTTATATATTTCTTCTTGTAAATGCGTAAAAGGTACAACTAGTAATCTTACATTAGATGAATATTCATTTAATATAGAAGCTAATTTAATAACTTTGTTTTTAGCTTCAATACTAGTATGTGGTGGAGCATCAAAATATAGGCAATCTATACTTACTCCTTTTTTTAAAGCTAAGTAACCTGCTACAGGAGAATCTATTCCACCTGATAGCATAAGTAAGCCTTTACCTGCTACACCTACTGGATATCCTCCAAGACCTTTTATTTCATTAAAATATATATATGTATACTTTTCTCTTATTTCAATATGAAATATAGTATCTGGGTTATGTACGTCAACTTTGACATTTTTATTTTTTAAAATTAAACTACCTATAACATTATTATATTCCATAGATTTTATAGGAAATTCTTTAAAAGCCCTTTTTGTATCTACTTTAAAAGTTTTAAAATCATGAGTAGATATAAGATCTAATATTGCATTTTCTATATCACCACTATTAGTATTAACTTTATAAGCTACAACTATTCCATGTATGCCAAAAATTTTTTCTAATCTAGATATTATTTCATCTATATTATCTGATTCTATAAACATTCTTACTCTATCTTTAGTTATCTTAGCATCTGAATTTTTAAGTGCTTTTTTTATATTATCAGCTAATACATTTATAAATAAATTTCTATTTCCCTTTTTTAAAGTTAATTCTCCATACTTAATCATTACTAATTTTTTCATCAAAACCACCAAATTTATTATACATTATAAAAATAATTTTAAAAAGCATTATTTAGTATATAATTAAAAAATTGTTAAAATAAAATATCAAATATTTTAATACTTGATATTTATCTTGTTAACTTATGCTTTTTAGAAAATGCATTCATTTTAACTATCTCAATCTTATTATTTTGATATTTTTTAGTTTTAGAAGAATTAATATTGTAATCATTATCATTTTTAAAAAATATTACTTCTTTTTGATTATCTTCATTTTCAATATATAATTTATTTGTAAGATAATCTATTTTAATTGAATATGGTACTACTATAACTCTACTATTAGGTTCTAAGTTAATAGTAGAGTTATATCTGTATTATCTATAATAAATTTTTCACAATTATCTATGTCTAAACTTGTAGATACTAATTCACCTTTTGATAAAAATTTAGGATTAGAACTGGATACAATTCTATATAAAGTCATATTAGATGAAGTTACTATATTAATATTATTTAAAATTTTATAAACATATAGGATACTCGATATAAAATTTAATTCACTTGTAAAATCAATATTTTTAAATATACCATACTTAAATAACATATTTAATGGATTATCTAAAATAAGTTTCATTTCATTATATACTCTAGTAAAATTATCATAATCTTTTATATTTTTTAAAATTTCAGAGTTTGTCATACTATCAAAATTTGGTATACTAGTTATTTCATTTATACAATAACTTAATCTACTTTTATAGATTAATATTGCATTTTTTTCATCTTCACTTAAATTTTTATATTTCATAACCAATCTATTATATTCCATATTTCCTCCTAGATAAAAACTAGAAAATTATATTTTCTAGTCCTCATAATATTTAAGTAATTTATTATATATTCCAGGTTCAACCTTATTAATACAATTAATAGATAACTCTAATGATTTTTGATATTCACCTTTATAAAATAATATTTCAGAGTAAGTTAAATTTTTATTAAATTCATCAGTTGCTCTATATCTATTACCATATACTATAGCCATTTCAGCAAACTTAACAGTTTTTAATAATTCTTTGGTTTTAGAATATAACTTTAAAACCAAATCTCTTGCTGTATCAACTCTTGTATTAAGTACACTTATAGTAATTGGTTTTTTATCAAGTTCAATTATTATATCTTTAATTGCCTGTGATGCTTCATTTAACTCAGTATAATAGTATTTTGGTATAACTGGAAAATTATATTCTTTAATTTTAATTTTAGATTCTCTTAGGATTGCCTTGATTTCTTCTAATTGTTGACGAGCTCTTAGTTCATCTTCTTTCATATTTCCTAAAGTATCTAATGAAATATTTAATCTTTCTTCTAAATTATTAAGATTATTAGACATAACTTCTATTTCTTTTATAAGTTTAGAATATGCAAAACTTGTTCCTGTATGTGCCATTAATATATCATAATCTTCATTTAATTTGTTTAATTCACCCTTAACATTACTTAATAAAGTAACATCTTCTTCTTTCATATTATATATATTTTTTATATCATCAAGTTGATAATAGATATCGTTAACTAATGCATTAATTTTATCTAATTTTGACTTAAATTTAGATGACATTTCATCATATAATTTCCTATCTGTTTTTTCTTTTTCAAAATCTGTAAATAATGAATCAAAATAATCTAATAATACTTTAAGTTCAAATAAACTATCTTCTAAATTAAGTACTTTAGCTCTAGACATTATATCAACTATTTTTTTATTAGCTTCATCTACATTATATTCTATATTTAAATAATCAAGCGGATATCCATCATGAGTTAATTTATCGCATGTTTCTTTTACTTCTTCTATTTTTTTAGGAAGAATATTAGTAGACATAAGTATTATTGATGGAACTTCTTCTATAACTATTGACATGTGTTTAAGCATTTCATCTAATGACTTGATTATTTTTGTAACTTCCATGTAATCATTATTTTCCATCATAATTTCAAAAGCTTCAAACCTTTTCGATATATTTTCAAATTGTAATACTATAGAATCTTGTATTTCACCATATGAAGACTTATTTTCATTAAATTTATCCATTAGTTCTCTATATTTAGATTTTAATTTAATTATTATAGCTCTATTTCTTTCTTCACTAGATGTTATTTCTTTTATTTCATCTAATAATTTAGAGGTATTTGTTTTAACTTTATACATTTCCATCTCTAGTTTAACTATTTTATAAACTGTAGATTTATAATCTTGCTGTTTTAAAGCATAATCAGCTTCCAATAACATATCAGTTATTTTAGGAATTTGATTATTTTTAATATCTTTAAATCTATTTTCCCAATCATTTAAATTATCATCATATTTATCATTTTTAATAAATGATCTAATTTTAGAAATTTCAGAGCTAATTGGTGTACTATCAATAACATTTTTTTCAATTTCCAATTTATCCAAAGTTTTTTTATACTCTTTATTTCTACCGTTTTGAATAAGATTTAAAACTATTACTATTAAAATAACTGCACTGATATATAAGCCAATAGCAATCATTGTTAAATCCATAAGTATCACCTCTATTATTATTTTATCATATTTTTTTACATTTTACGACAAATTTTTATTGAATAAACTATTATTACGTGATATTATTTTTTTAAAAGAAGGTAGATATATGAAAAAAATGAGTTTTTTACTAGGTTCAATTAAACCTACTACTATAAATTCTCTTTTAAATGTAAGAAATAAAGTTAAAGAAAAAAGTAATAAACATTTTATATTATTAGACATGATTTACTGTTCACTAAGATATCAAGCTGCATTCTATGATTATTTAGAATTTGAATTTTATTCTATAAATAATAAGCAAAGAAAAACTTATTTAACAAACGGAAAAAACAATGAAATAGTAAAGACATTTAACGATAAAAATTATTGGTACTTACTAGATGATAAAGCAGAATTTAATAAACTATATAAAAAATATTTAAATAGAGATTTCTTATTGCCAAACAGTAGTATAGAAGAATTTAATAGTTTTATTAAAAATAAAGATAGGGTTATTGTTAAACCGGTTGATGGTGTTGGCGGTGTTGGTATAAAAATTGTAAGTACTAAAGAAGAAAATTTATATGAAAAATATAAAAAGTATTTAATCGAAGAAATAATTATACAAAATGATAAATTAAATGAAATATATAATAAATCTGTTAATTCTCTTAGATTATTTACATTTTATGATGGAAAAAATTCATACTTACTTCAAAGTATCATAAAATTTGGTAACGGAAATGTTGTTGATAATTTTTCAAGTGGTGGAATGTATGCATTCGTATCTGATGATGGAACTATTATAACTCCTGCTATAGATAAAAATGATAATATATATGAATCACATCCAATAACAAAAAAACAAATATTAGGATTTAAAATTCCTTTATTTGAAGAAGCTAAAAAAACAGTTCTTGAAGCAAGTAAAGAATTAAATGAAATTAAATACATTGGTTGGGATGTTGCGATAACTAATGATAAAGCATCTATAATAGAGGGAAATAGTTATCCAGGAGTATTTCAAATTAAGCCAAGCTTTAGTAAAGATAAAACAGGTATTTTACCAAAATATGAAAAAATAATGAACATTAAACTTTAAACTATTGACTTATAATTAAAAAAATAATACAATACTATTGCATCTAAGCAGCGTTAGTATGAAATTTGTAATGTGTTTTTACCTCTAGGGGTAATTATTGAAATGCTGCATGACAATAATTTTTAAATATAACACCCTACAAATTGGCATATTAGCCTTTTAGATTAATATTAAGAAAGGAGAATTTAGATGTCAAGATACACAGGAAGCATTAATCGTAAAGCTCGTCATTTATCTTTTTCTATTTTAGAAAATGGTAAAGATTTAGCTAAGAGACCAACAGCACCAGGACAACATGGTGGTAAAAAAACTAAAAAATTATCTAACTACGGTGTTCAATTACAAGAAAAACAAAAAGTTAGATTCATGTATGGTGTTGGTGAAAAACAATTCAAAACATTATTTGAAAAAGCTGGTAAATTATCTGGTGTTCATGGTGATAACTTATTTAAATTACTTGAAAGCCGTTTAGATAATTTAGTATATCGTATTGGTTTTGCTACTACTAGACGTGGTGCAAGACAATTAGTTAATCACGGTCATATTACTGTTAATGGTAAAAAAGTTGATATTCCATCATACACTTGTAAACCAGGTGATGTTATAGCAATTAAAGATAACGCTAAAGATATGGTTGTTGTTAAATCTGCTTTAGAAGCATTATCAAAAAGAGTTGAATATGTAACATATGATGAAAATAAAATGGCTGGAACTTATGTAAGATATCCAGAAAGAAGCGAATTAAATGCTGATATCAACGAATCATTAATAGTTGAATTCTACAATAGATAGTAATACTATCTATTTTTTTATTTTAAAAAAACTGATTATTTTTAAATAACCAGTTATATAGTATTAATTTATATTGTTTATTAATTCATATTTTAAATCAAAATTCCAAACATTTAATTTACCATTAATTGGTATTGGAACAATTAACTCTATATCTTCTAAAATCCAAGCATACCTTCCTATTTTATACTCTCCAACGCTATATTCTATAGGATTTTGTTTTATATTTTCTATAAATTTTTCATCCATATAAACGCAATCAACTAAATTACACTTACATATAATATTTCCACAGTTTAGGTTCATATCTTTTGTTACATCTTTTAAAATATTATCCCTTAATGTTTGAACAGGAATTTTACTAGCATGTATAAATAATTCTCCACGATAATTAGTTTTCCAACTTCTTGTTTCAATTTTTTTAACCCCACTTGCTATTAAACTAGCAAAAGGTTCTTTAATACTTATTGCTTTCATATATGACTCATAAAAGTATTATTTTTTTAAATAAAAGTATACTCCAACCATTATAGCAGTTACTACTATAACCGATAATATGAAAATTATAACTTTAGTAAGTTTATTATTTTTATCTATATTATCTTTTATTTGTTCAAAATCATCCTCAGAAAAGCCCAAACTTGATGTGTAAAATGACTTATCTATATCTTTTAAGTTATCATTTTCTTTATTTGTTTCATCTGCTATTTCATCTTTTAAATTACCATCATGGATTGTTTTTAAATCTGCAAGTAAATCTAATGTATAATCTTTTTCTTTCTTTTTTGTTACAGCATCAATCATACTTTGTAGTTCTTCATCTGATAATTGAGGTGCTCTTTCTCCATCCTTTAAATTAATATTTTTTAATATATTGTATTGCGTATTAGAATAATTAGAAGTTTTTGGTCTTTCTTCTTTTGCTTCTTTTAAAACATCTAAAATATCATAACTTTTATCTTCATCATTTATATTAGGCTTAACACATTCTCTAGTAGTATAGGTTTTCTCTTTCTCTTCTTTTGTTTCTTCTTTTGCACTATTTATTAGATCATATATTTTATCTAAATCTATTTTTTCGTTTTTTTCTATAACAGATATTCCTTCAACATTACTATATTTACAATCTTCATATATACTTTTATATAACTCTTTATTTTTAAGGCTTCTTTGTGGAACATCAAAAGAATTATAATATTTTTCCATTCTACTTGGCATATATTCACCTACTCTCTTATATAATAATACCATAAAACATATATTTTTAAAACTAATCTTGCAATTTTGTTTACAATTATTTATAATAATTTAGGAGGGATTTTATGAAAGCTAATGTATTAGAAGATAGATGTATCGGTTGTGGACAATGTGAAGCAACTCTACCAAATGTATTTCAAATAGGTGATGAAGGCATTGCTACAGTAGTAGGAGAAGTTAATGAGAATAATATAGAAGATGCTAAACTAGCAGCTTCTGGTTGTCCTACTGATGCAATTGAAATAAAAGAAGCATAAGCTTCTTTTTATTTTAACGAATACAATTTTTTAACTTCTTTTAATGATAGATATCTATATTCCCCTGATTTTAATCCAGATAAGTCTAAAAATGCTAAAGTTTCCCTTTTTAATTTAATTACATCATGTCCAACAGCTTCAAACATTTTTTTAACTTGATGATTTTTACCCTCATGGATTGTTATATATACTAATGAGGTATTATTTTTTTTATCAATTTTCTTTACTTTAACGCGACTTTTAGAAGTTTTATAATCGTCTATCATAACTCCATTTTCTAATTTTTTAATTTCTATTGGAGTTAATATGCCTTCTATTTTAGCTACATACATTTTGTCTATATTATTTCTAGGATGAATTAATAGATTAGTTAAATTACCATCATTAGTTAGCAATAACAATCCTGATGTATCGTAATCAAGTCTTCCAACTGGATATAATCTTTTACTTGTTTCAATTAAATCCATTACTGTCTTTCTATCTTTATCATCACTTGTTGTAGTTAAATATCCTCTTGGTTTATATAATAAAATATATTCGTATTCTTCTTTAGTTAAAGCTTTACCATCTATAGTTACTGTATCTGTTGGTGATACTTTAACTCCTAATTCAGTTATAACAACATTATTTACTTTAACTTTTCCTTGCACTATTAATTCTTCAGCTTTTCTTCTAGAACAATATCCAGAACTAGCTATAACTTTTTGTAATCTTTCCATACTTTCACCAATTAAAATTATATATTATAAATAAAAGAAAATCAATTATATTTTAAAAAATTATATTCACACAAATTATACTTAATATAATAGCTAACAAATCTGCAAACAAACCTGCCCATAGTGCATATTTAATTTTTTTTATTCCTATACTTCCAAAATATAAAGTTATTACATAAAATGTTGTATCAGTACTACCTTGTATAAATGATGCAAGAGTTCCTATATAACCATCTGGACCTAATGATTTGTAAATATTAGTTAAAACTGCAAGCGAAGTTGTACCAGATATTGGTCTAGTTAAAATCATAGGTATTACTTCATTTGGTATAAAACTAATAAATCCAAATAAATTAGCTAATATATTACTTTTAAGTATTATATTTATTGCAAGTACCATAGCAAGTAAACATGGATATATTTTTAAAATCATCCCAAAACTCTCTTTTGCACCTTCTATAAACGTATCATATACGTCAACTTTTTTAATAACTGCGTAAATTATTATAAAAAGAACTAATATTGGAATTATAAAATTTGAAATCATTTGTATAACTTATATAGTATTCTATCCATTACTAGACCTCCTAACGTTGATAAAAAAGTTATTAATATACAAGGCAATAATATAGATGTTGGATTAACGCTTTTATACATCATTCTAAGTGATATTACAGTAGTCGGAATTATAGTTACACCACTAGTATTTAAAACCAAAAAAGTAATCATTGATCTAGAAGCTGTTTTTTTATCTTTATTTAACTCCTGTAGAGAACTCATAGCTTTAAGACCAAATGGAGTTGCTGCATTACCAAGTCCAAACATATTAGCAACTATATTAGAACTTATATAAGATAACGATGGATGATTGCTTGGAATTTCAGGAAATATATACTTTAAAACTTTTGATACAAATTTAGAAAATTTAGATAGTAGCGAAGATTCTTCTGCTATTTTTGATATACCAAGCCATAATGACATTACCGGAAATATTTTCAATGCCATTTCTAAACTACTACTAGCACTAGTTAATATTTCTTCATTTATTATTGATAAATTACCAGTAAAAATTGAATATACTATACCAATTATTATAAATGTAGCCCAAAGTTTATTTACCATAATTTTTTTATCCAATCTATAAATTTATTTGTTGTTTTTTTAATTTCTACTTTTTTTATATAAATAGGTTCTATATGAACTACTTTATTATCAATTTTAATTATAACCTCTCCAACAGTTTCATTATCAGTATAACTATTTTTCTTTTCTAATTTGTAATTTAATAACACATCATGATTTTCACTATTTTCTAAAGTTATACTAAAATTATTATTTATGTATAAGTAATCATTATAGTAATTTTCTTCAGGTATTTTTAAATTACCTTTTTTTAATATAGTATAATTTGTATAATTTTTAAATGTTTCTTCAAATAAATTTATATGATCATTAAAGTCATTTCCATCATTTAGTGTTACAACAACTAAATTCATGTCATCTTTAGATGCAGTTGTAACGAGTGTTCTTTTAGCAATATCAGTAAATCCTGTTTTACCACCTGTTATATAGTTATATCTATGAAGCAATTTATGTTTATTTATCCATGAATAATAATTTTTATTTGTTTTTAATGTATATTTTTTTGTACTTACAATTTTTTTATATGTATCATTTTTCATAGCATAACTAGTTAGTATAGCCATATCATATGCTGTGGATAAGTTACCACCAGCCTCATCCAATCCATTTGGATTGTTAAAAACTGTATCTTTCATTCCGATTTCCACAGCTTTTTCATTCATCATCTTAACAAAATCATTAATATTTCCACCAACATACTTTGCTATAGCGAGTGCTGCATCATTACCACTCCTTAACATTAACCCATATAAAAGTGATTCAAGTGTAATTTCTTCTCCCTGTGTTATATACACGCCAGAACCATATGCTTTTTTTATTTCATCGCCTACTATTACTACATCATTTATATCTTTAGATTCTATTGCAACTATTGCAGTCATTATTTTAGATATAGATGCTACACTTCTTTGGTTATGTGCATTTTTTTCATATAAAACAACATTAGAATCCATATCCATAAGTACAGCACTCGTTGCACTTGTAGAATATGCAAAAGTTATAGATGGAACTAACAACAATAATAAAAATATTACTTTTTTCAAAATTACTCACCTATTTAAAAATATGAAAAAAAGGACAAATTATGTCCTAAATTACCTTTTATTAGATTTTTTTAATTTTGTTTCCATTTTTTTAATTTTTTTCTGAGTTTTCTTTAAATCTTTTTTAGCCACTCTTAAATCATTTTGTGTCTTTTTTATTTCTTTTTTAACATTTTCTAAAACTGCTGAAACGTTAGGAAATGCTTCAACTAACCTTTTTCCCAAAGGTGATCTGCTTGTTAAAGCTTCTCTTACCTTTTTACTTATTTCTTCTGTATTATCTTTTTCCTTAAATTGTCTTGATTCTAATTTAAAATCATCAATTATTTTAAATGAAACTAGTGTATCGAAAACAAATAAAATAAAAAGTGATAATGATATAGCTTTCATAACATTAAATGCCAGTAAGCTAAGTAAATAATTTATTAATGGATTAGTAATATAGATAACTACAATTCCAAGTAATCCAAATGGTATTAAAGTTTCTAAACAAATTCTTCCATTAATATTAAATTTTTTATTTGAATAATCCCACCAACGTGCTTTAAAAAGTTTTTCCATAATATAACTAGTTAAATATTCTAATATAGCACAAATAAATACGCCCATTACGAAAACTACAATTGGACTTTCTTGATATTTGGTTAAAAATAAAGTAATTAAAACTCCACCCCAACCATATATTGGACAATATGGTCCAATTAAAAAACCTCTATTTACAAATTTTTTATGTACTATTAAAGAATTAGCAACTTCAATTATCCATCCTAAAATAGCATATATCAGAAACAATAAAAACAATTTGTATAAGTTCATAAATACATTCCTTTCACAATATAGATAAAATTATATCATTAAAAAATATAAAAATCAATTTCAGATAAAAAAGAAAATATATATTACTATTATTTACTTTAAATTGTATTCAAATTCATCTTAATTTTTTAGCACTCGTGCTTGACAAGTGCTAAAACAAGTGATACAATTAATTCGTTGGTATAAATATCAACATATTTACAAATTATTATAAAGGAGGGATGTTTATGAATAACGAAGAAGAAAATGTTTTAGAAAAATATGGTCGTGATATTACTCTAGCTGTTAAAGATAACAAAGTTGATCCAGTAATAGGAAGAGACGATGAAATTAGAAACATAACTCGTATATTATCAAGAAAAAGTAAAAATAATCCAGTTTTAATAGGTGAACCTGGTGTTGGTAAAACTGCTATTGTTGAAGGACTTGCACAACGTATAATTAAAGGCGATGTTCCAGATAGTTTAAAAAATAAAAAAATATGGGAACTTGATATGGGTTCTTTAATAGCAGGTGCTAAATATAGAGGTGAATTTGAAGAAAGACTTAAATCAGTACTAAAAGAAATTAAAGATTCTAATGGTGATATCATCATGTTTATTGATGAGATTCATATGATAGTTGGTGCTGGAGCTGAAGGTGCTATGGACGCTGGCAACATGTTAAAACCAATGTTAGCTCGTGGTGAAATTCACTTAATTGGTGCCACTACATTAAATGAATATAGAAAATATATAGAAAAAGATGGAGCACTAGAAAGAAGATTTCAAAAAATAATTGTCAAAGCCCCAAGTGTAGAAGATACTATAACAATACTTAGAGGATTAAAACCAAGACTTGAAGTATTCCACGGTGTTTCAATTAAAGATAAAGCATTAATTGCTGCAGCTACACTTTCTGATAGATATATAACTGATAGATTCTTACCTGATAAAGCTATAGATTTAATTGATGAAGCATGTGCTACTATAAAGGTACAAATGCAATCTGTTCCAACAGAACTTGATACATTAACTCGTAAAATAATGCAACTTGAAATTGAAAAACAAGCTTTAAAAAAAGAAAAAGATGATATATCTAAAAACAGGAAAATAGAAATTGATTCTTTAATAAAAGATTTAAAAGAAAAAGAAAGTGTTCTAAGAAAAAATTGGGAAGAAGAAAAAACAATAAATGATAAAATAAAAAATAAAAAGGGTGAAATAGATAAATATACACATGAGCTTGAAATTGCAGAAAACAACTACGATTTAGAGACTTCTGCAAGATTAAGACACGGTGTTATTCCTAAATTAGAACGTGAACTAGAAGAATTAAATCAAATAAATAAATCTGAAATTTTAAGTGATACTGTTGATGAAAATGATATTGCTTCAATAATTTCTAAATGGACTAATATACCAATACAGAAACTTGTAGGTAGTGAAAAAGATAAATTATTACATCTAGAAGATAATCTAAAGCTTAGAGTAAAAGGCCAAGATGAAGCATTAAAATTAATAAGTGAAGCAATAATGAGAGCCCGTGCTGGTATAAAAGACCCTAATCGTCCAATTGGTTCATTTATATTCTTAGGTCCTACTGGTGTTGGTAAGACAGAAGTTGCTAAATCACTTGCATATGAATTATTTGATGATGAAAGACATATGATACGTATTGATATGTCCGAATATATGGAAGCACATTCAGTATCTCGTTTAGTTGGTGCTCCTCCAGGATATGTAGGATATGATGAAGGTGGACAATTAACTGAAGCCGTAAGACGTAATCCATATAGTATTGTATTATTTGATGAAATTGAAAAAGCACATAAGGATGTATTTAATATATTACTTCAAATATTAGATGATGGCAGAATTACAGATTCACAAGGTAGAACAGTTGATTTTAAAAATACGATTATTATTATGACATCTAATTTAGGTAGTGAATATATACTAGATAATTCTGTAAATAAAAATGAATTAATAAATAAAGAATTACATAAAACATTCAAACCTGAATTTATTAATAGAATTGATGAAATAATAATATTTAATTCATTAACTAAAGATATTGTTTATCAAATTTTGGATAAAATTATTACTGATATTGAAAAAAGATTATCAGATAAGAGAATTAAAATTAAATTAACTGACAAAGCTAAAAAGTTTATTATTGATTCATCTTATGATTCTGAATTTGGTGCACGTCCTATTAAACGTTTTGTATCTAGAAATCTAGAAACATTACTTGCAACAGAAATAATAAACGATACAGTTAAATATAATAGCACTGTAGAATTTGATGCTAGCGATAAATTATTTATTTCTAAAATATACTAAAAAGATATAATGGTTTTTAATCATTATATCTTTTTTCATCTTTTAATGCATCATATGCTTCCATAACAGCTATTTTACCGTATGGATACATTAAACTGCCTTGCATATAAGCAATATACGGTTCTCTAATTGGTCCATCACAAGATAATTCGATAGAAGATCCTTGTGTAAATGTGCCTGCTGCCATTATTACATCATCTTGATATCCTGGCATATATGCTGGAATTGGCAATACATTAGAATCTATTGGCGAACTAGACTGTATACTTTGACAAAATTTAATTAATTTATCTTTATCATTAAATGTAATATTTTGAACTATATCTGCTCTTAATTCATTATATTTAGGTTCAACGCTATAACCTAGGCTATCAAATAAATATGATGCAAGTATTGCTGTTTTTAAACTACTTGCAACAACGGATGGAGAAAAATATAAACCTTGTAATAATTGTTTGTTTATTCCTAAAGAAGGTCCTACTTCCTTGCCTTCACCAGGAAGTGTTAGTCTTTCACCACACAAATGGATTAATTTTTTATCCCCTACTATATATGCACCATTAGGAGCTATTCCTCCACCCAAATTTTTAATAAGCGAACCAACAGCTATATTTGCACCTACTTCTATAGGTTCTTTATCCGATACAAATTCACAGTAACAATTGTCCACCATAATTATTACTTCTTTATCTATCTCTCTAATAAATTTAATAACTTTTTCTAAAGAAGAAATTGTTATACTTTTTCTAGTAGAATATCCTTTAGAACGTTGTATTTCTATAACTTTAATTTTATTATTTAATAAAGTCTCTTTAATTTTATCATAATCAAAATCATTATCTATTAAATCTACTTGCATATATTTTACTCCAAATGATTTTAACGAACTATCATTATCTACTATTCCTATTACCTCATCTAAAGTATCATATGGTTTACCAGTAATACTTAATAATACATCATTTGGTCTTAAAAGTGCAAATAAACAAACATTTAAAGCATGTGATGCAGATATAAATTGATTTCTAACTAAAGCATCTTCTGATTTAAATATATCACTGTATACCTTTTCTATTACATCACGTCCTATATCATTATACCCATATCCAGTAGTTCCATTAAAATGAATATCCGATACACAATTTTTTCTAAATGCATTTAACACCTTTAAACTATTAATATCACATATTTTATCCACAGCATTAAACTGTTCTTTTAAAATTTCTTCTAATTTCATTATTTACCTCCATCAACTTTTATTACTTCTCCATTTATATAGGTAGCTTCACTTGATACAAAATATACAACCTTAGCTATTTCATCGGGAGAAGCAAATCTATTTAGTAATATATTTTTTTCTATATCTTTCTTATAATCTAAAGTAATATCTTTATTCATATCTGTATTAACCCAACCAGGAGCTATAGCATTAACTAAAACATATGGCGAATATAATTTAGCAAAGTCCTTAGTTAATATATTTAATCCTGCTTTAGATGAATCATAATCCATACTTTCAGGATAATATGAATCTATTGAATTATCTGATGATATGTTTACTATTGAGCCACTTTTATTTTCATACATTTTTTTTCCTATATACTTACAAGTTAAAAATGGTCCTATTAAATTAACATCTAATATTCTTTTAAAGTTATCCACAGTTTTATCTTCTATAGTAGTATCAATAGAAATTCCAGCATTGTTTATTAAAATATCAATACTACCAAATTTATTTATAGATTCATCTAATAATCTAATTACATCTTCTTCTTTTGATATATCTGCTTTAATTAATAAAACATTTGCATTATATTCTTTTTCCAATAATTCTTTAAATTTTATAGCATTTTCAGTTCCATTATAATAATTTAATATCAAGTTATAATTATTTTTAGCAAAAATTGTAGCAATGGATGCACCAATACCCCTAGTAGCTCCTGTTATTAAAACCGTCTTCATAAAATACGCACCTTTCTTTCATTTATTTATGACACACATAGTGATTAAAAATGTAACTATTTTTTAGATTATCACTTGTTTTTATTATGTTATATCGTAATTATTTTATTTAAAAGCTATATTATATAAATCATTTTATCAAAATATTCTATGTTCATAGTGTATTTTAAAAATTATAAACTAATTATTTATATTATATTCTTTGCATTTTTCTTCTAATAAAATAAAATTGCAACATCTTGATTTAATACGTTCATCTAATTTACCATTTTTATATTTTTCATACAAATTTATTGCTTTACCTTTAACATTTTTAATATTTTTATTCAGCCATAATAATTGAGATTTTAATAAATTTTGCCATTTTAATTCATAAGTATCTTTTGGGACAGCTTTTAAATCAAATAGTTCATAATTATTTGAGGTAACTGGAATCATATTATTAAAGTTTACAACTCCATATCTTCCACCATCGATTTTGACAATATCCAAATTATTTTTCATATGAATATGCTTTATTTTAGGACTTGATAAAGGTGCAAAATATTCATATTCTTTAACTATAAACAAAATTCCAATAAATGGTCTTAATTCTTTACTTCCAGCATTATAAGATACCTTATTATCAAATTGTCTTAAATAATTGCAATATTTATAATCTACTTTTACTATTTTAAAGTTTCTAATCAAGATGCATCACCTAAAAACATTATATATTATTTTTTTTAAAAAGAAAAGATTAGAGTTTGCTCTCTAATCTACTTTTTTAAGTTCCATATAACGGCTGGAATCACCACTTTTTTAATTACCATTTATAGGCTGGTTTCACCGCTTTTTTAATTACCACTCAGAGCTGGTTTCACTCGCTTTTTTATTGCAACAAGTTGCACTATTATTATATGCATAAATTGTACAACATAATCACTTATGCGATAATAATATACCATAAATGTAATTAAATGTCTAGTTAATTTCACATGAATTTTATTTTGATTTTATTTCATTTATATAATTATTTATTTTTATATACCATGTTTTATTTTCTGCATATTTAGTATTAATTTCTTCAGGTGTTGTAAGACCTTTTTGTATGTAGTTAACAGCTACATTATAAATAGCGCCTTTTATTCCATCGTCTAATGTATCATATTTTTTATATGAACCACCATTACATGACGGACTACCTTTTTGTCCTGCAACATTATTGCAAGCTTTTACTAAATAACTACAATTCCACTTACAACCTGTTTCATGTAAGATTATTGCTGTAATTAAATACGGATCTACACCATACTCAATAGAATAATTTACTATTACATCACCTTTAGAAGTCAATGTAGAATTCAAAGACTTATTTATTTGTTCTATTAGTTCTTCCTTTGTTTTTCCATAATATAATTCTTCTGTTTTTGAATCTTCTACATAACCACTAGAAACTACGGTATCCTCAAAGTTAGAAATTTCATAACCTGTTTTTGAAAGTGGTATAAACATTATGGCAGAAAATAACACGTATATTAAATATTTTATTTTCAAAAAATACACCTCTTTATAATTTTTTGGGAAAACTTCATAATTGTATCATAAATTAATAAAGGGGTCAAATTCATATAAATTATATTTCAACATTCATTTTTATAAATTCATCCTTAAACAAAATTTTATTAAATAGTTTTAATCTTAAATTATACGTATTAGTATGTCTACTATGATTAACCCAAGAATTAAATTGTAGTCTAACTTTTTTTATATCTAATGAATCATTTTCATATAATTTATTCCATTTTTTTATATTTTTTTTAATTTTCTTTTTACTATTTTTTCTTAACAAAATATGTGTTTCAAAAATTCTATATCCACAAAAATCTACTCCCATTTTATTTGTATAATATCTAGTCTTATTATTTAATTCTAATTTTAACTCATTGTTTATAAATATAGATATTTTTTTAAGTAATATTTTTGCCTCTTCTTTATCTTTGACTAACAATATAAAATCATCCATGAAACGCAAATAATAATGAACTTTTAATATATGTTTTACATACTGATCTAATTCATTCAAATATATATTTGCAAAAAACTGAGAAGTATAATTACCTATTGGAATGCCTACTTCTTCGCCATCGTAAATCAATATCTTTGAAAAATCAATCAAATCATTATCCTTTATATATTTTTTTAATATATTTAATAAAATATTTTTATCAATACTATAAAAGTATTTTTTTATATCACACTTAAGTATATAATAATCATTAAAATTTCTTTTCATGATTCTCATATATTTCTGCAACTTATAAATAGCTTTATGTGTTCCTCTATTTGTTATACAAGCATAAGTATCATTTATAAATCTAGGTAAAAAATATGGTTTAATAAACTCTTCTACATACCATTGATGAACTATTCTATCTTTATATGGCAATGATTTAATAATTCTTTCTTTAGGTTCGTATATGATAAATGTCTTATAATTACCAATTTTATAACTACCAATTTTTATTTCATTTATAATATTTATAATATTTGTTTCTAAATCCACCTCAAATTTTAAAATTTCTTCTTTGAAAGTTTTTCCTTTTTTAGCTCTATTATGTGCCTGTAATAATTTTTCAAAAGTTATTTTTTCATAAAAAACTTTCTTTATACTTTTTGACAAGATTTAATCCAACCACCTAATAAATTGCATACATTGAATATTTTTTTGCTCCAAGCAGAATAATTTTTACTAGATATATATTTATTTTTATACGATATCCTTATTAAAACTTTCAAAAATTTCAGTTCAGAATCCAACTTAAATAAGAATTTTATTTTTTCTTCTTTTTTATAAGTTCTATAAGCATATATTATACATTTAATTTCCTCATAAGTAGTATTTTTTATATCAGTTATAAGCGAATATCTTTCTACTTTAGGGTATTTTTTTAATATATCCTCTGTATAGTATATTAATTCCGTATAGTGATTATATATAATTAATTCTTCAACATTCATTTAATTAACTCCTTTAATTCATATAAAAAATCTTTTGCTTCACTGTCCATCAAATATTCAACATTTATAGATTTTAATTTTCTAATAATTTCATTTTCAGCTTTTTTTCAGGAATATCATTAATAATTTTACTTTTCCCATCGGTAATTTTCACTAATTCAAAATCTATATTATTATCAGTTAAATAAGTAAAATACTTATCCTTACTTTTTATCGGAAATCCACACTTATAATAATCATTTACATTAGTTAATTTAAGATTTATTTTATCACTTACCATTTTAGCATCTTCATTTACAAATATATAAAATATACCACTTTCAAACATATACACCTTAGTTTCATCTTTTAATTTACATTCTTTATATTTATTTAATAACTTTGACATATTTACTCCTTAAAAAAAGCAATACAAAATTATTGTACTGCTTACATAATAACGATATTTTCATAATTAATTATACCATTTATACTAATTATTACTCACTCATTAATATTATTTATGTGTTTATCCTTTAAAAGGAATGGAATTAGATTTCTACGATACACACCTTTGAATTATATCCTTAAACATAATTATCTCAGTGAAAAATACATATCGTAGTCTAAGAACAGCACGGGCAGAATTGTTGCTGTTGGCATGACCGTTGTTGTTGTTGAACGCGAATACGCCAGCATTCGTTCCATTGCCATAATTACCACCACGTTTGAACCATGGATTACTAGAGTTAACGAAATAAACTTTTACAACCTAATCCCAGGTTCCCAATCTCGCAAAAAAGGGGCGAGATTGGGAATGGTTATTTTGATTTAATCTATATCTATTTATTAATTTTATTTTATGTTTGCAGGGTAAGATAACCCTTCGGGTTATCTAAGAACAGCACGGGCAGAATTGTAGCTGCTGGCAGGACCGTTGTTGATGCTGAACGCGAATACGCCAGCATTCGTTCTATTGCCATAATGACCACCACGTATGAACCATGGATAACTAGAGGTAACGAAATCCGCATTATCACCATTCCAACCATTTGTTTCTATTGTTGCATCTCCTAAATGATATCTTGTATAATCATTCCAAACCGTTCCATATTTGTATATATCATAATACTTAGACTCTGGGAATGATACACCAATTGTTGTAGTTCCATCATTTAAATTTTTACCATTGAATCCCGAATTATA
>CAKPNP010000010.1 GCA_934169415.1 uncultured Bacilli bacterium | reverse complement strand
TTTAATCATTATTATCTTATTATTAATAGCCTTACTTTTTACTTTAGTAAAACAGTAAACTATAAAAAAAGCACTCAGTCTTATAGATTAAGTGCTTAACCAATCATATAGGTAAGTACTCAACTCTGCAAAGTTAAGTATTCCCTTTTTTTATTTTATGCAAATCTCTTTGACATATTCATCATAACATATTTATTATTCTTTGTCAAAGTTAAAAAATTTTATTTGTTCGCTTGTTATCAAAATATCTATATAGTATAATTCTTGTAGGAAAACTTAATTGTTGAGTGCTTGCCTCCAACTAAATAAGGAAGGAGGCTTGATATTATGTGTAAGAAAGATTTTTTAATCTCATCTTTAATCATTATTATCTTATTATTAATAGCCTTGCTTTTTACTTTAGTAAAACGGTAAACTATAAAAAAAGCACTCAGTCTTATAGATTAAGTGCTTAACCCAAAAACAGGTGGAGTACTCAACTTGGCAAGGTTAAGTATTCCCTTTTAATTTTATGCAAATCTCTTTGACATATTCATCATAACATATTTATTATGCTTTGTCAAAGTTAAAAAAAGTCTTTAAAAATCATTTTTTTTATATAATTAAAATTTAAAAGTTGTTTGTGATGTAACTAACGAATCAGACTTAATTAATTTATTTGATATGACAGTTAATAAATTTGGTAGCATTGATATTTTAATAAATAATGTTGGAGTTAATTGGCTTACAAATAGGAAAAAAATGTTTAGATTTATGACCTCACCATTTAATAAGAGAATCTTTTTTAATTAATTTGAATAATTAATTAAAAAGTATTAAAATATAATAGAGGTGATTATATGATTTTAAATTATATAAAAAAGTATGAAAAATATTCAATTATAACTTCTATATTAATGATAATTTTATCAATATTTTTAATTATTAAACCAGTTAAATCTATTGAAATATTTGTTGTAATGTTCTCATCAATAATGTTTATAAATGGATTTATTAGTTTGATATCTTATTTTACAACTCCAGTAAATTCTCGTTTATTTTCATTTGACTTTATTAATGGAATATTTACTATATTAATAAGTGTACTAACATTTATTTATAGAAATAGCTTAATTAACTTTTTTCCAATAATAATAGGTGCTTGGATAATAATGAGTAATTTAATTAAATTACAATTATCTATAAATTTAAGTGGTATAAAAAATAGTGGATGGATATTCCTTGTTATAATTTCTATTATTACTATAATATTAGGACTTGTAATAGTAGTTAATCCATTTGAATCTTTAATTGTTATAACACTTTTAACAGGAATATTATTATTAACATCAGAAGTTATAAATTTAATTGAAAGCATTTGCATACTTATAAATATTAGAAATCTTAAATAGATTTCTTTTTTTAAATATGTTAAAATAATTTAAGGGTGAAGTTTATGTATGATTTTTTAAATGAAATGTTGATAAAACAGTATGGATGTGATTTAACTTCTAAAATAAATAATGGGTATATTAAGAAAAAAACTACATTTAGAATTAATAGATGTAAGACTAATATTTCTTATATTAAAAAATTTTTAGATGATAATAAAATTAAGTACGAGAATGTCAAATATTTTCCCGATGCTTTTATTATTTTATCAGACGTGGATATGACAAAATTAGATATATATAAAGATGGTTTAATTTATTTGCAAAATTTATCTAGTATGATTCCTGTTTTAGTACTAGATCCCAAAGGAGAAGAACACATTTTAGATATGTCAGCGTCCCCTGGTGGTAAAACTACTGAAATGTCTAGTTTAACCTTAAATAATTGTTATATAACAGCATGTGAAAAAAATAAAATAAGAGCAGATAGATTAAAATACAATGTATTAAAACAAGGTTGTAAAAGGGTCAATGTTATGAATATTGATTCATTATTATTAGATTCATATTTTAGATTTGATAAAATTTTATTAGATTCTCCATGTAGTGGAAGTGGGACATTAGATTCCAATTATAATAAATATTTTAGCAAAGATTTGATAAATAAAAGTGTTAATATACAAGAAAAATTACTTACTAAAGCTTATGAATTAATTAAGGTTGGTTCTGTTATTATTTATTCTACTTGTTCTATATTAGAAAGTGAAAATGAAAATCAAATAAAAAAACTAATTAATAAATATAATTTAGAAATAGTTCCTATTGATAAGAATGATTTTCCAGGTATTACTTTTTTACCTACTAAAATAGATGGCGTTATATGTATTTGTCCTGATGATGTTTATGAAGGATTCTTTGTTGCAAAATTGAGGAAAGTAAAATGAGTATATATATTCATATTCCATTTTGTACTAATATTTGTTCTTATTGCGATTTTTCAAAATTTTATTATAATGAATCTTGGGTTGATGCATATTTAATTGAACTGGAAAAAGAAATAAAAAGTAGATATAAAAATGAGGTAGTTAATACTATTTATATAGGTGGTGGAACTCCTTCTAGTTTATCTTTAAAACAATTAGAAAAATTGTTTGAAATAATTAAAATATTTAAATATTATAATATTGAGTTTACATTTGAATCAAATATTGATATTACTTTAGATAAGTTAAAACTATTATCACAAGCCAAAGTTAATAGAATAAGTATAGGACTTCAAACTATAAATCCTAAATTATTAAAGGTATTAAATAGAAATCATACAAAAGAAAAAATAATTGAAAAAATTAATTTAATTAAAAAATATATTAAAAACATAAATATAGATTTGATGTATGCTTTACCTAATGAAACTTTAGATGATTTAAAAAAAGATTTAGAATTTTTTTTAAGTTTGGATGTTAATCATATTTCAACATATTCTCTTATAATTGAACCTAATACTAAGCTATATATAGATGGATGTAAAAATATAGATGAAGATATGGATTATGAAATGTTTAAATTTATTAATAAAACATTAAAAGATAATGGTTATATTCATTATGAAATAAGTAATTACTGTAAAAAAGGTTATGAATCAAAACATAATTTAGTTTACTGGAATAATCTTAATTATTATGGTTTTGGGATAGGTGCATCTTCATATATCGATAATACAAGAAGTGATAATACAAGATCGTATAGTGATTATATAAATGGAAAATATACAAAAGAAGAACATATTTTAGATATAAATGAAACTATTACTAACGAATTTATTTTAGGCTTTAGAAAAATAGATGGAATTAATATTGATAACTTTAATTCTAAATATAATATTAACTTATTATCTTTAGAAGTGATAAAAAAATTATTAAAAGAAAAAACATTAATTATAGAAAACGATAATATAAAAATAAATGAGAAATATTTATATGTTCAAAATAGTATTTTAGTAGAATTTTTAGATTTAGATTATAAAAATAAACGAGTTTAATTCTCGTTTATTTTATTTCTTTTAATGTAGTTGTTATAATAGGCTCTTCTTGGTTTTTAAATACTACTTCATCTACATCGTAATTATCTTTAATGGACATACAAATTGTATATATAACTTCTTCTAAAATTTCTTTTTCTGAAACATCTTCGAATATGTATGAATTAAATGTTAACTCTAAAATATTGTCTTGCTTTTCTATAGCAAGTAGTTCAGTATTTGAATTTAAATAACTCATTAAATTTGTATTATAAGAATTATAACTTGTAAGTTCATCAATTATGATTTTAATTTTATCTCTTGAATCATTTAAATACTTAGTAACAGGAACATAGTAGTAATCATCATTTTTATTTTTTAAATAATATATTGTAACTTGATTAATGTCTTTAGTTTTAGTAAAATCATATACTTTATTTATACCAAAATTTCTATCTAAAGTTGAAGGTAGAGTAATTTTAGATTTTGGTAAATATGATAAAACATCGCCTTCAACATATATAATTACTTTTTTAACATCATCAATAGATGTAACTGTATATATAATTGCTTCAACCATTTTTTCTTCTAAACTTTCATCAATATCTAGTAAATCTTTAGAAAAATCAATTTTAGCTAATCCATCTTCATATTTAATACTTAATATTTTAGTATCAGCTGGTATTATGGCTTTAAACCCGTTTGGAATTCTATTTTCTAAATTATTACCAGTTATTAATATTGTTAATAATTCTTTAATTTTATCTTCTATTTTTTTAGTATTAGTTACCACTTCTGTTTTAGCAACATAGTTATAATCATCAAGAAGATATATACTACTTGTTAGTATATCAGGCTTTGTATAATCAAGTTTTTCATTAATGTTTAATTTATTATTTTCAGGAACTAAATAAAGTAGTAAAAGTGCAAATAGGGCACATGAAGCTACAATTATCTTTCTTATCATTTTTTTCTTTATCATATTTTCACCTATTAAATAATATGAAAAAAAGGTATACTTATACCTTTTAAAGCGAAATTTCTTTTAATTTTAAAAGTTCTACAACTGCTTGAGCTCTTCCTTTAACACCAAGTTTTTGCATTACATTTGATATATGATTTCTAACTGTTTTTTCAGATATTTTTAAAATTTTTGATATTTCTTTAGTTGTATTATTTGATACTAGTAGGTCAAAAACTTCTTTTTCTCTTTTTGTTAATACACTTTTTTCCATAATTCCCTCACTTCCTTGGGTGGTTTATACTTATTCATATTATTTTATGATGGGACAATATTATGGTGAGTGTTTTTATATTAACTTATAAATTTAACTGTTATATATTTTTCTTCTTTAAAATTTTCTTGTATACTTCTCATTATATTGTTAGCTAATGTAGTTGATTTATCACTGCTATTTACTATAACTTCTATTTGATCTCCTTTAATTTTAATATATGATTCTAGATTATGTTTTTCTTTTATTAAACTTTCTAATTTTTCTTCTAATGCTTTATTAGAATTTAAATCTTTAATTTTATTATAAGCATCATTTTTTTCACTTATAGTTTTACTGTTATCCATAAGTATTATTTGTAATGCTTCCATTTCTTTTTGTAAATTGCTTTCTTTTTCTAATTTTAGTGATACTAAATATGTAGTTTCATTTTTTTCTTCTTTATTAGTAGTCTCATTATAGTTTGCATTTGTATTTAGTAATAATTCACTAGGCATTGTAATATAGTAAACACTTAGTACTAATATAAGGCTAAATAAGGTTAAAAACCATATACTTCGTTTATTTATCATATTTTTCTCTCCCTTTGTAATAAATTATATTAATAGATTATAAAAAATATGATATTTTATATTAACGTATAATATTATTTAAAAAATTAATCTATTTTATTAAAAAAAGCTTTATTTTATTTAACTTTATGATATAATAATATTGGCTTTTTTAAACCGTTGGACATTCGGGGATTGCCTATTTGGAAAATGTTACGAAGCAAACTTATTGTTTTTTATATCTTGTGCTATTTAGTGGTATAAAATAGGTAAGTTGAAGAAATAACAAAAGGAGGAATATTATGGCAGTTGTGTCAATGAGTTATTTACTTGAAGCTGGTGTTCATTTTGGTCACCAAACAAAAAGATGGAATCCAAAAATGAAAGAATATATTTATACATCTAGAGATGATATTTATATTATTGATTTACAAAAAACAGCTAAAAAAATTGAAGAAGCTTATGTTGCTATGAAAGAAATCACTGCAAACGGTGGTAAAGTATTATTTGTAGGAACAAGAAAACAAGCTCAAGAAGCTTGTCGTGAAGAAGCTCTTAGATCAAATTCTTATTATGTTACAGAAAGATGGTTAGGTGGAACTTTAACAAACTTCAAAACTATCAGAAGACGTGTTAGAAGATTAGAAGAAATCGAAAAGATGGAAGCTGATGGAACATTTGATTTACTTCCTAAAAAAGAAGTAATCGGTCTTAAAAAGGAATACAATAAATTAAATACTATTTTATCAGGTATTAGAGATATGAATAAATTACCTCAAGCTTTATATATAGTTGATCCTTCTAAAGAAGAAATTGCTATAAAAGAAGCTAGAAAATTAAATATCCCAGTATTTGGTATTGTAGATACTAACTGTGATCCTGATATGGTAGATTATGTAATACCTGCTAATGATGATGCTATTCGTGCTGTAAAATTAATTACAAGTGTTATGGCTAATTCAATAATTGAAGCTAATGGTGGAGAAATAATCGATTATATCACTGATAAAAAAGAAGAAAATGCAACAGAAGTTATGCAAAAAGCTGTAGATTCTGTTAAAAGAAAAGAAGACCGTCCTAAAAAAGAAGCTAAAAATTTTAACAAAAAACCATTTGTAAAAAAAGAATTTAATAAAGAGTTTAAAAAAGAAGAAAAAGTTTCTAAAGAAGTAAAAAAAGAAGCTAAAGAAGAAATAAGTTTAGATGCTATGACAGTTGCTGAATTACGTGAATTAGCAAAAGCTAAAGATGTTAAAGGTTATTCAACAATGAAAAAAGCTGAATTATTAGAAAATTTAAAATAAGGAGGAAAGTTATGGTAAGTGCTAACTTAGTAAAAGAATTAAGAGAAATAACTGGAGCAGGTATGCTTGATTGTAAAAAAGCCCTAGAAGCATGTAATGGTTCTATAGAAGAAGCTACTACTTGGTTAAGAGAAAAAGGAATTAGTAAAGCTGCTAAAAAAGCAGATAGAATTGCTGCTGAAGGTTTAGCAGGAGTTAAAATAAATGGTAATGATGCAGTTGTAGTTGAAGTTAATTCAGAAACTGACTTTGTTGCTAAAAATGAAGAATTTAAATCACTTGTAGAAACATTATTAGATAGTATTATTAGTAATGACGTTAAAACTATAGAAGATGTAAATGCTTTAGTAGTTAATGGTGAGACAATAGAATCTTTAATAGTTAATAAAACAGCTAAAATTGGTGAAAAATTATCATTTAGAAGATTTGAAAAAATTACTAAGACTGATTCACAAAGTTTTGGTTCTTATTTACACATGGGTGGAAGAATTGCAGTATTAATTACTCTAGAAGGTGCAAGCGAAGAAGTAGCTAAACAAGTTGCAATGCATGCAGCAGCTATGAGACCATCAGTTGTAAATAGAAATGAATTATCTAAAGAAAGAATAGATAAAGAAAGAGAAATCTTAAAAGAACAAGCTATTAATGAAGGAAAACCAGCAGAAATAGCTGAAAAAATGGTTGAAGGTAGATTATTAAAATTCTATCAAGAAACATGTTTAGAAGAACAATCATTTGTTATGGATGATAAAATTACTGTAGGAGAATTTGTTAAACAAAATGGTGGAAAAATTGTTTCTATGGTAAGATACGAAGTAGGCGAAGGTCTTGAGAAAAAAGAAGAAAATTTTGCTGAAGAAGTAGCTAAACAAATTAATGGTTAATAAAAATGAGTTCAAATTGAGCTCATTTTTTTGTATATATATCTTTAACTATTTTAATAGAAGAAATAATATTTAAATTTTTAATAATATTATTATATTCAGTTTTGCTTATATGAATAATATATTTAATTTTATCATCAAAAGATTTACTTATTATATTTGAATTTTGCAATAAATAATTTATTTTATCTATATTGATATAATCAAAAATTATTTCTAATTCAAAACCATATTCTAATTCTATTATTTTGAGTGAATCGTGGCAAGCTTTAGAATATGCTCTAACAAGACCACCAGCACCCAATTTTATGCCACCAAAATATCTTACTATAAAACATACTACATTATTTAAATTTTCTTTTTTTAATACATTTAATATTGGAAGTCCTGCAGTTCCTTTAGGTTCATTATCATCATAACATTTTTCATTATTATTTATTATATAAGCATAACAGATATGTGTAGCATCATTATATTTATCTTTAATTTCATTTAACTTATTATATACATCTTCTATACAATCTATATTATAAGTAAATGTTATAAATTTAGATTTTTTAATGATAAGTATAGAACTGTTATCTAAAACACTTTTCATTTAATCACCTGAGTTTATTATATATTAATATTCAAAATAAGTCTATAATGTGATAAAATATAAGATATGAAAAAGTTTAAAAAGATTTATGTTGAAATAACAAATATTTGTAATTTAAATTGTAGTTTTTGTTCTAAAGATAATAAAGCTAAAAAATTTTTAAGTGTTTCTGAATTTGAAACTATTTTAAATAAAATTAATGATTATACTGATTATTTGTATTTACACGTAAAAGGTGAACCATTAATGCATCCTGATTTAGATGATATATTAAAATTATGTAATAAATATAATAAAAAAGTTAATATAACAACTAATGGTACTTTACTTAGTAAAAGAGATATATTAATAAAAAATAAAGTAAGACAAGTAAATATTTCATTGCATAATATGGCTTATGAAAATTTATTGGATGTTTTAAATTATAGTTATGAACTTGCTAAAAATAATATATATGTTGTATATAGATTTTGGGTTTATAATGATTTGGAAAAAAGTACAATTAATGAAATATTAAAATATTATGATAGATTAGATTTAATAAATGATAATTCTAATAATATTAAAATAAATGATTATGTATATATTAATAAAGATGAGATGTTTATATGGCCTAGTTTAAATAATAATATAAATAATATAAAAGGAACATGTTTAGGCTTGAAAACTCATATAGGAATACTTTCAGATGGTACTATAATTCCTTGTTGTCTAGATAGTAATGGAATTATAAATCTAGGTAATATATTTAATGAGGATTTAATAGATGTTTTAAATAATATTAGAACTAAAAAAATAATAGAGGGATTTAATAATAATAAATTGTGCGAAGAATTGTGCAGAAAATGTGGATTTAAAAGGTGATTATATGATTAAAGAAAAATTAAGTTTAGTACCTCAAAAGCCAGGATGCTATCTTATGAAAAATAAAGATGGAATAATTATATATGTAGGTAAGGCTAAAAAACTAAAAAATAGACTTAGCTCTTATTTTAGAGGAACTCATACTGGTAAAACAGCAAAATTAGTAAGTGAAATAGTCGATTTTGAATATATTGTAGTTAATAGTGAGATAGAATCTTTAGTTTTAGAAAATAATTTAATTAAACAGTATGATCCTAAATATAATATTTTACTTAGAGATGATAAAAGCTATCCTTATATTGAATTAAGTAATGATACAGTTTTTAAATTATCAATTGTAAGGAGTGTTAATAGAAAGAAAAATCATAATCATTTGTATGGACCTTACCCTAATGTTACAGCTGCAAGAGAGATTGTTAATTTGTTAAATAGGATGTATCCTTTAAGAAAATGTAAAACATACGAAAAAAAACCATGCCTTTATTATCACATTAATCAGTGTCTAGGTTATTGTACTAATAAAGTTTCAAAAGAAGAATTAGATAGAATGAAAAGTGAAATAGTAAAATTTTTAAATGGAGATCATTCTATTATAAGTAAAAGAATAACTGATGAAATGTACCTAGAAAGTAGTAAGATGAATTATGAAAAAGCTAAAGAGCTAAAAGATTTACTAGATTATATAAATATAGTTCTAACTAAACAACAAGTTGAGATGGGAGATAATAAAAATAGGGATGTGTTTGGTTATTATGAAGAAAAGGGATATTTATCTATACAAGTATTTTTTATAAGAGGATCAAAGTTAATTGGTAAACATTCTAAAATATTTCCTTTAGTTGATGATGTATTAGATAGTGTTATAAGTTATATTTCTACATTCTATGATAAAGATATAATTCCACCAAGTGAAATACTGGTACCAAATAATATTGATACAGAACTTTTAAGTAAATATTTGAATTTAAAAGTATTAACTTTTGAAAAAGGTAATAAGAAAAAAATAATAGATATGGCATGTAATAATGCTATGATACAATTACATGAAAAATTTGAATTAATAAAAAAAGATGAAGAAAAAACAACTGAAGCTAATGAAGAATTAAGAAAAGTTTTAAATTTTGATAAATTAGATAGAATAGAAATATTTGATAACTCTAATTTATTTGGGACATTTAATGTTTCTGGTATGGTTGTATATATTGATGGAAAAGAAGCCAAAAACGAATATAGAAAATTTAAAATAACTAATGATAAAAATGATGATTATAATACAATGAGAGAAGTTATATATAGAAGATATTTTAGAGTACTTAAAGATAATTTATCTAAACCTGATTTGATTATAGTAGATGGTGGAATAGGACAGATGCATGTTGCACGTGAAGTAATAGAAAGCCTATCTTTATCTATTCCTGTAATTGGTTTAAAGAAAGATAACCACCATGCTACTAGTGCTTTACTTGCTTTTGATCCTATAGTTGAAATACCTATTGATAAAAATAGTAATTTATTTCATTATTTAGAAAGAATGCAAGATGAGGTTCACAATTTTACTATTAATTATCATAAAAATTTAAGAAGTAAAGGAAGCTTAGAAAGCATTTTATCTTCTATAGATGGAATAGGTGAAAAAAGAAAATTAGAACTTATGAGAAAATATAGGAGTGTAAGTAAAATTAAAGAGGCTAGTGTAGAAGAATTAAGCTTAATTATGCCTAATAAAATTGCTATAACACTTCATGATTTTTTAACTCAAATGAAAGAAGATATATAAATGATAAAAAAAGAATTAAATGAATTTTTTAAATATTGTAAAAAAGAGAAAATATTATGCTTTTGTTAGGTTATTTGTTTATTTGTGATTTTTGGAAGTCGTTTGTTTACACAAAATATTTCAGTAGATACCGAAGTGTTGATATTAGATCCAACATCTAACTATAATTGGTTAGATATAGGTAGATATGGATTAGTTTTTATAAAAGATATATTAGGGTTATATTCATATAATCCTTACTATTCAGCAGGTATATTTTTTATTCTATCTATTATATCAACTTTAGTTTGGTTATATTTAATAGATAAATATACAAATAATAAAAATAAGTTATTACAACTTCTATCCATTTTTATTATATTTGCTAATACAATATATGCTGAACAATTCTATTTTACATTACAAAGAGTTGGAATAGTGGCTGGAATTTTATTAGTTTTAATTTCTTCTCACTTATCTTATCAATATACTATCAATAATAAAAAAATTTATGCTTTAATATCTATATTTTTAAATACAATAGTATTTTCGATATATCAATCTTTTATAGCATTATATTTATCACTCATTATTGGAATATATATATTACAAAATAATCATATAACATATAATAATTCTAAAATTGAATTTGAAAAATTAAAAAAATTATTATAGAGTTAGGAAGTACATTTTTAATTTCTTATTTTATATTTTCCATTTTATCAAAAATATTTATTAACTCTGAATATTTAACTTCATCTATAAGATGGACAAAGCAATCCTTTGGTTCTGTAGTTGTTCATATTATTTTAATAATTGGATATATCTTGTTATAAATAATAAGTTTTATGATTGGTCATTACTTATAATTGGTCTATTAATGTTCGTTACTCAAATAAAAGTAGTAAAAGGAAAAAATGTTGTAAATAAATTTAGGTGTATTATTTCAAGTATATTATTATTACTAACACCATTTTTAATTATAATATATTCTGGTAGTTATCAAGCAGTTAGAACATATATAAATTTAACATTTGTAGTATCGTTATGTTCTTTTATAGTAAATGATAATATTAATCTAATTTTTAATGGTGAAAGAATTAAAAAAACTTTAGGCTGCATTCTTACTTTTGTATTTGTATTTTTTTCTTTTAAACAATATCATATGAGTTCAAGGTTATACTATGCAGATGATTTAGTAAATAATTATGATAAAGAGTTATCTTTAAGTATTTATGAAGATGCTTTATCTAAGGTAAATAATGATAAATATAATTTAATAATAATAGGTAATACTAATTATGTTCTTCCATCTTCTGCACAGGTTGGCGATATGATAGGTAAGTCCATTTTTAATGTTCACTCAGATATCGAACCTTTATATTACTGGTCAAATATTCGTATACAAAAAAATATAAATATTAATGGATTTAATAGTTTTGATTATACATCTAAAGAAATGGTATCTTTTGCTCTTAAATATTTAAAAGATAATCCAGATATACCAGTTTATCCTAATTTAGATTCAATAGTAATAGTAGATGATTTAGTAATAGTAAAACTTTCAGATGAATTTTAAAAAATAAAAATTTAACTATAATTTTTTAGTAAATCAAATAAAAAACTGTTGACAAGTGATAATTAGATATGTTATATTATAGAAGTACTTGAAAGAGTGCTTTGGGGAATTAGCTCAGTTGGCTAGAGCATCTGCCTTGCACGCAGAGGGTCAAGGGTTCGAGTCCCTCATTCTCCACCAAATAGTAATTAACCGTTGATTTTCAACGGTTTTTGTTTTTCTTGGTCTTGTTTTTGTAATTCATTAAGTAAATTTACAATTAATGTTTTTTGATCAGAAAAATCTATATTAAAAAATAATTAAAAATATGTTTATGATTTTAATATATATGTTATAATGTTAAATGGGGGAATTAGGTATGAAAAATAAGACACTTATACAAACTGGTTACATTGCTGATGCAATAATTGAAACAAAAAAGAAAAAATTTAATGATGAATTTACTACTGTTGAAGAGGTATCTATTATTACAAAAATACTTGAACAACAATTTCTAAAAAAACAATTAAGTGTTGGAATAGTAGATACATATTTCGATGTGTATTTTGAAATTTCAAATGGAGTAATTACTAAAATTGATAAAGAAACAGATAGTTTAAAACAATGCATAATTGGTAAAAATAAAGAAGAAACTATAGAAATACAAAATATAGTCTATGATGAAGAATTAATTTATTTATGTCTTTGTGAAATTATGTTATCTAAGCTTAATAATAGTGTTGTTCATAGTTGTAAAAACTGTAATACGCACTGTTGTGGCGAATTAAATAATGAACAAGCAAAAGAGTGTAGTAGATGGACTCATGATTTTAATATATCAGAGTATATATATAAAATAGAATCAAATACTAAGGCTTTAAGTAAAAAAATAAATAAAAACTGTTAAAGAATTATTTTTAACAGTTTTTTTGTAAACTTATATCATTTCTAGTATTAAATATATTGTATAAAATACTACGAATAATGTAAAGCTAGTTAACGAACATGTATTACTAATTTTAGCTAATTCAGGATTAGATTTTTTAAATACATAGTATAATATAGCTCCTACAAGTGGATTAAGTATTGATCTTTAGAAAGACTAGAATTTTCTTTTTTAATTTCTACATTCTTTTTTATTGCTGCTCAACAGTTTAAACAAAAGTCTGCTCCTTCATTAATTTCTTTTCCACAATTTGTACAAAATTTTGCCATCTTAAATATCCAATTTAGAAAAGAATTTTCAACTTTATTTTAACATATTTTATATTAAAAACAAATATAAAATAAATTTAATTTATAATTAAGGTGAAAACGGTATAAAAATTTAGATAAATAATATAATATCTATTGACAGTTGAATAGTTATTCAATTATAATTGTATATAGTTGAACGACTATTCAACTAAAGGAGAATGTTATGGATAAAAAAGAATTAGTTTGTGACTGCAATATAATTCATCAAGATGCAGTTGATATAGCACTTAAAAATAAACCAACAAATGAAGAATTAGAAAATTTAAAAGAATTATTTAAAATATTAGGTGATCCTACTAGAATTAAAATTCTTTGGGTACTTGATAAGCATGAAATGTGTGTGTGTGATATAGCTAATGTTTTAAATATGACAAAGTCTTCTATATCACATCAGTTATCTATTCTTAAATCTGCTTCTTTAGTAAAATATAGAAAGTCAGGTAAAGAAGTATATTATGAGTTAGATGATGATCATGTAAAAAAACTATATGAAATAGGTTTAGAACACACTCTCCATAAAATGAAAGGGGAAAAAAATGAACAAATTTAAATATAATATTAATAATTTAGATTGTGCAGCTTGTGCAAGAGAAATAGAAGAAATGTTAAATAAAAATGAAAATTTTAAAAATGCTTCTGTAAACTTTAGTACTTGTAAAATTTCTTATGAATCAGATAAAAATTATGGCATAGATGAATTAAATAATATAATAAAAAAAGTAGAACCTGATGCTTATATAACAAAAAATGAAGAATCTATACATAAAGAATTTCATTTAAGTATTTTAATTATTGCTTTAGTAATAGGTTTTATTGGATATTTTATTCAATTACCTAAATATTTAAAAATGGTATTTTATATAATAAGTTATATTTTACTTCTTTATAGAGTTGCAATAAATGCTTTTAAATTGTTAATTAAAGGAAATGGAATAAATGAAAACGCCTTAATCCTTATATCTTGTATTGGAGCATTACTTATTGGAGATGTAATGGAAGGTATGATGGTTATAGTATTATATACTATAGGAAAAATTTTAGAAGAAAGGGCTATAAATAATTCTAGAAAATCTATTAAAGATTTAATTAATATAAAAGAACCTTTTGCATCACTAAAAACTGGCAATAAAATAGAAAAGATAAAAGTTGAAGATGTTAAAATAAATGATATTCTTATAGTTAAAAAGGGTGAGAAAATACCTGTAGATGGAGTAATATCTAAAGGAAGTACTAAACTTGATACATCAGCACTCACAGGAGAAAGTGAACCTGTTATAGTAAATGTTAATAGTTGTGTTTTGTCGGGTAGTATAAATATAGAAGATTTAATAGAAATTAAAGCGACTAAAACATTTTCTAATTCAACGGTATCAAAAATACTTGATCTATTAGAAAGCGCTACTGATAAAAAAACAAAAACAGAAACATTAGTTTCTAAAATAAGTAAAATCTATACACCTGTTATTATAATTTTAGCTATTTTAATCATTACATTATTCCCTATATTTTTTGATATTTCTATTACAGATAGTATATACCGTGGATTAACATTTTTAGTTATTTCTTGTCCTTGTGCAATTGCAATATCAATTCCATTATCTTATTTTACAGCAGTAGGTGTAGCAAGTAAAAAAGGTATATTAATTAAGGGAAGCACTTATTTAGATAATTTAAGTAATACTACTAGTATAATTTTTGATAAAACAGGGACACTTACTGATGGTGTATTTAAAGTAACTGATATTAAAATTCAAGAAGATAGCACTTATTCTAAAGATGATGTAATAGATATTTTAATTAAAGGGGAATCTTATTCAAATCATCCAATAGCTAAATCTATTTTAAAATTAAAAAATACAAAAGTAGATAATAGTGATGTATTAGACTTTAAAGAAATTACTGGTAAGGGCATATCTTTTATTTTGAATAATAAAAAAATATTAATTGGTAATAATAAACTTTGTAGTTGCTTAAATGATGCAACTCTACACTTAAATATAGATGGAAAACATATAGCTTCAATATTTATAGATGATGGAATAAAAGATAATGCTAAAGATGTAATAGATATGCTTAAATCTTATAAGATTAAGACATATATGTTTACAGGTGATAAAAAAGATGTAGCACTTACTATAGGAAATAAACTTTCAATAGATGAAATAAAATATGAAATGTTACCAACTGATAAATTTGAAAATTTTGAATTAGTAAGTAAAGATAATAAAATAACTATATTTGTTGGTGATGGAATAAATGATGCACCTGTTTTAAAAAGATCAGATATTGGTATTTCAATGGGTGGAGTTGGAAGTGATGTGGCAATTGAAGCAAGTGATATTGTATTAATGAGTGATGAACTAGATCGTATTCCACTTGCAATTAGTATATCTAAGTATACAAAAAAAGTAATAAAACAAAATTTAATATTTGCAATGGCTGTTAAAGTTGTTATTTTATTCCTTAGTATATTTGGTTTAGCTAATATGTGGTTTGCTGTGTTTGCTGATACCGGTGTAACACTTATTACTATATTAAATACTTTAAAAATAATAAAAAGATATAAATAGATTAACTCAACCAAATGTTGAGTTTTTTCAACTTTTCCTTTATTTCAATATGAATTGAATTAATATATAATTGATTTGAAAGGAGAAATTAAAATGAAAAAAAATGTTATTTTAGTTATTATTAGTATAGCACTTGTATTAGGAGTTTATTTTATATTTATTAAAAGCAATTATAAAAAATTACCTATTCCAGAAGTGACGGAAGGAATAAGAGGTGAACAATTTGGTATAGATAAAAATATAAACGAAAAAACGATAGATAAATATCTTAATAGATCGGATAGTGTATACATAGATTTAAGAATGCTTAAAGACCCAGGAAATTATGAGGCAATTGGTGGAGATTCGTATCTTTCAGGATTTATTAAAGGTTTTATAGTTGTACCACTTCCATTATTAGTTAATGTAGAAAATTTACCTACTGAAGTAGGTAAAACTTATGATGGAAAAACTTTATACACATTAGTTAACAATAAATATACCGCTAATTATAAAGAATCGTTAGAAATATTAGAATATTATTTTCCAAAAGATAAAAATATATTTTTGATGTGTGGAGGTGGAGGATATGCTGCTTTAGCAAAAAATATGTTAATATCACTTGGATGGGATAAAAATAAAATTTATAATATAGGTGGTTATTGGTATTATGAAGGAGATAACAATATAAATGTTAAAAAAATAAATGAAGGTAATGAAATATCATATGATTTTTGGAAAGTTACTTATCATGATATTGACTTTAATAATTTACACGAGGCAGAAAAATGAAAAAAATATTTATTTTTATAGTTTGTTTATTATTAATAGGGTGTAGTAAAAGTACATTTGAATTAGAAGAAAAGTATTATAATAATTCTTCACTTAATGACATTGATATTACTTTATTTGATACACTTATTGAAAATAAAGAATCATTTGTAGTTTTCATATATCAACCAATGTGTTCAACATCTAACAATTTTAATAATATTATAAATGAATTTATAGAAAAATATCAGATTAGTTTTTATAAGTTATCATTTAGTGATTTAAAACAAACTGAATTAAAAAAATGTGTTAAATATTATCCATCTTTAGTAATATTTAAAAATGGTAAAATGGTAGACTATTTAGATGCTAGTGATGAGGCAGATAGTAATTATTATAAAAATGTTGATGACTTGAAAAAATGGTTTACTAAGTATGTAATTATTAAATAAGTTAGTTATTAATTTATGATTATATTAAATGATAAGAAAATTCAAAAAAGTATTAGAAATTTATGTAAATATTTTATTGTAGATGAAAATTTTGAAATCAGTTTCAAGATTTTTTTGCTTACGTTAATTATTTTGAAATTTAAAGTTTTATTTGTATATGTATGTTAAATGTAATATTTATATGTTTTTATTTAATTTTTTAAGGAATACTATTATAAAATATGTTACAATATTAATGTATTTGTTTTATTAATGATTAAAGGCGGGTAATAATATGTTAAGTAAAAAGCAAGAAGAAGAGAGATTAGAAAAATTTATTAAAATTTTAGATGTTCTTCCAAATTGTGAAAGTATTTTAGAAATAAGTACTAAAACAGGTATACCAACTAGCACAATTCAAAGATATTTAAATGATAAAACATTATTTAATATGTATACAACAAAAGAGGAATTAAGTTTTTTTAATTTAGAAAAAGCTGATAAAATATATGAAAATGTTCAAATTTTTTTTAGCTCTATCAAAACGTAAGGGTCAAAAAAAAGGTGGAATACATTCCCAAGAACTAAATAGTTATTCTAAAGATGATAATGGTAAATTTATAGGTAGTGGAAAGAATAATAAAACAAGGCATTAGAAATATATCTAATACCTTTTTAATTTTATCTTACTTTTTGTTTAACTATATTTGTAATTCTTCCAATTACTTTTAAATTGTTATTTAATTCATAAGTGAATACATCATTCAAAGATTTTTTATATATGGCTTTTCCAAGTGGACTTTCACATGAAATAAATTCACTGCTTGATTCAGTTCCTATTTTTTTAGAAACTAATGTTGCTGTAACTATATCTATTTCACCATCAAAATTTAGTTCAACTTCAAATTTAGAACCTATATCTATTATGTTACTATCTATATTAGAGTCTATTTCCGAATTTAATAAAAAATCAATTTCATTTATTCTTTTATTTATTTTTCCTACCTCGTCAGCAAATAAATGATGTATATTCCCATCAGCTTCATATTCCCAATGATTAGATGATGTATCAATTTTAGCTTTTATTAATTCTTCTCTTTTTAATAAAATTTTTTCTCTTTCTAATTTAAGTAATTCTATTTGTCTTAAAGTTAATATCATAATAATTCCCCTTTCAAATGTTGTATATTATATCATAATTTTTTTAATTGTAAAGCTTTTTTGTGATATAATTTTATAAGGTGGTAATATGGATTTATATAAATACGAAAGTGAATTATATGATAAAGGTATAACGTATATAGGAGGAGTGGATGAGGTAGGTCGTGGTCCTTTAAATGGACCAGTTGTTGCTTCTTGTGTAGTTTTACCTAAAAATTTTGTTTTAGATGGGTTAACTGATTCTAAAAAACTATCAGAACGTAAAAGAAATTTATTTTATGACTATATTATAAATAATTGTGTAGCATATGGTATAGGAGAGGTATCTGCTGAAAGGATAGATGAAATTAATATATATGAGGCTTCTCGTGAAGCTATGATTATTGCTATAAATAAGGTAAGAGAACAGATAAATTTAGAGCATGTATTAATTGATGCTATGCCAATTAATCTTGATATACCAACAACTAGTATAATAAAAGGAGATGCTAAAAGTATAAGTATAGCAGCTTCTTCTGTAGTTGCAAAAGTGACACGTGATAGATTAATGTATGAATTAGATAAAAAATATCCAGAATATGGTTATGCATCACATAAAGGTTATCCTACAAAAAAACATATAGAAGCAATTCATAAATATGGCATAATAGACGGATATAGAAAAACCTATGGACCTGTAAAAGAATTATTGGAGGAAAAATAATGAATGCATTTTTGTTTTCACACATTGCAGATATTGATGGGATAACTCCTATTATTTTATCAAAATTAGCCTTTAAAAATGTTACATATAAATTATTAGATAATCCTATAGATAGCGAATTTTTAACGGTAGTAAATAATACAGATTTTTCTAATTATGATTATATATTTATGACAGATTTATGTATAAGTGAGGATACACTTTCAAAATTAGATTCTAATTTTTTAAAAAAATTTAAAATATTTGATCATCATATTGGAAATGTAAATATGAATAAATATGATTTTATAACTATAATAGATTCAAAAGAATGTGGGACTAGTCTATATTATAATTATTTATGTTCAAATTTTAATAATGATTATTTATCTAAAGATATAACAAAACACATAGTAGAACATGTAAGAAGATGCGATACTTGGGATTTTTCTTTAGGATATGATTCTACATTAGTTGATATTTTTAATGTTTTAGGTCGTGATTATTATATAGATTATTTATATAATATGATATTAAATAGTACTGAATTTAAAATAGATGATAAATTAAAGTTTTTATTTGAAGTAGAGGAAAAAAGAAAAAATGAATATATAAATGAAAAAGAAAAATCTATGATTAAATGTAATATAAATAACTATAAAGTAGGTGTAGTGTTTGCCGAAGAATATAGATCATTATTAGGTAATACATTATCTAAAAATCATGAAGAGTTAGATTTTATTATAATTATTAATATAAATAGGAGTGTAAGCTATAGAACAGTTAAAGATATTAACTTATCAGATTTCGCATCTATTTATGGTGGTAAAGGGCATCCTAAAGCTGCTGGTAGTCCATTACCTGATAATTTAAAAGAAAATATAATAAATTTGATATTTAAAGAGGCTACTTATGAAAAATAAGATTTTTGTTTTTATAATTTTATTTTTATTTCCAATAAGCATTAATGCATTTGAAATAAATAGTAAAAGTGCTATATTATATGATTTAGATAGTGATAAAGTATTATATGAAAAAAACAGTAATGAAATAACTTCAATAGCTAGTCTTACTAAAATAATGACTAGTATTGTTTCTATAGAAAATATATCTTCATTAAGTGATAATGTTGTAATAACTAATGATATGATTAAAGGATTAATAGAGCAAGATGCAATGGTATGTGGGTATAAGGTAGGCGATACTGTTACATATGAAGAGTTATTATATTCTTCTCTTTTACCTTCTTGTGCTGATGCTACAAATGCACTTGCAATATCCCTAACAGGCAGTATTTCAAATTTTGTATCATTAATGAATAAAAAAGCTTTAGCTTTAGGTTTATCTAATACACATTTTGTAAATACATCTGGTCTTGATATTGAAAATCATTATTCTACAGCATATGAAGTATCTGTTATATTAAAATATGCTCTTAAAAATGATACATTTAAAAAAATATATACAACTAAATATTATAAGATAGAATCTGGTCAAATATTAATGTCAAATTTAGAAAAAAATCTAATTAGATATAATCTAAAAATGGATTATGTATTAGGTTCTAAAACGGGATATACAGATGATGCTGGACTTTGTTTATCTAGTATAGCATCATATAATGGTATTAATTATTTACTTATAACAATTGGCGCAGATCCAACTTTAGATTTACCTTACAATATTATAGATTCAAATACTATATATAATTATTATTTTGAAAACTATACTAATAGAGAAATTGCAAATAAAGAGATTTCTTTAAATAATAAGTATTCAAAAGATAAAATAATTATTAATTTACCATCTCATTTAGAAAAACTTACGTTAGATGAATATTCAAGATTAGAATACCTTTATGATATAGAAGATGAGGTGAGTATATTTACAAGAAAAGAAAAACTAGGAGAATATAAAGTATTATTGGATGGTGAGACATTATATTCTACTATTATATATAAACCTAGTAATATACCTTTTTCTCTTATAGTATTTTTATATAAAAATATTTATATAGAATTAATTATTATAATGTTAGGAATTTTATTTTGGAGGTTAATATGGAAATTAGGAAAATTAAAGTAGGATTATTAGAAGCAAATTGTTATATTTTAATTAAAAATAAAGACTGCATAATAATTGATCCAGGAGCTGAAATAGATAAAATTACACCTTATTCAAAAGGATTAAATATAGTTGGTGTTATAATAACTCATTATCACTTTGATCATGTAGGATGTCTTAGTTATTTTAAAAACTTAAATATTCCAATATATGATTATAGTAATTTATCAGAATTTAATGAAATTAATGATTTTAGATTTTATAAAATTGATACCAAAGGACACCATAATACTTGTATTACTATTTATTTTAAAGATGAAAATATTATGTTTACAGGTGATTTTTTATTTAAAAATAATATTGGTAGAACTGATTTAGAGGGCGGTAATACAAGTGAAATGTTAAAATCTATTTCATTAATTAAAACATATTCTCCATTAATTAAAGTCTATCCTGGTCACGGAATTGACACAACATTAAAAAATGAATTTTTAAATAACATATATTTTAAGTAGAACTATCATTTGATAGTTTTTATTTTTATCCACACGTTTACAATACTTTATTTTTGTTGTATAATTGAGTAGGTGATAATAATATGGATTTATCTAATATAAATATAGAAAAAGAATTACAAATTGTTTTTATGGGAACACCTAGTTTTGCAGTACCTATCCTAGAAGGTTTAATTGATAATTATAAAGTTAGAGCAGTTGTGACTCAACCAGATAGAAAAGGTAATCGTGGTGAAATTAAATATTCTCCAATAAAAGAAGTTGCTTTAAAAAATATGATTTTAACCTTGCAACCAGAACGTATTAAAGATGAGTATGAGGAAATTATTGATTTACACCCTGATTTAATAATAACATGTGCATATGGACAAATATTACCTAAGAAATTACTCGAAGCACCAAGACTTGGCTGTATTAACGTACATGCTTCATTACTACCTAAATTAAGAGGTGGAGCTCCTATACATAGAGCAATAATAAATGGTAATAAAAAAACTGGTGTAACTATTATGTATATGAATGAAAGAATGGATGAAGGAGATATTATA
Organism: uncultured Bacilli bacterium; assembly: GCA_934169415.1. GTDB lineage: Bacteria > Bacillota_I > Bacilli_A > RF39 > UBA660 > Faecisoma. The sequence continues at coordinate 11,983 of CAKPNP010000010.1, read as the reverse complement.
TCTCAAAGTTCAATTGATATAGACATTCTAGATACAGCAAGTACTCTTCATGATAAATTAAGCATTTTAGGTAAGGAACTATTACTTGAAACTTTACCAAGTATAATTTCAAAAACTAATGATAGAATAAAACAAGATAATAGTGAAGCTACATATGGATTTATTATAAAAAAAGAAGATGAAAAAATTAATTTTAATGAAACAAGTAAGCAAGTATATAATAAAATAAGAGGATTAAACTCATATCCTGGAGCTTACTGTCTTTTAGATAATAAGATAATTAAAGTTTATTCATCTAGAATAACAGATGAATATCCTGTTGGATTTAATGGTCAAATTACAAAAATATATGATGATGGAATTGGCGTTAAAGTAAGTAATGGAGAAGTAGTATTAACTATGATAAAACCTGAAGGTAAAAAAATAATGAGTGCTAGAGATTATTTAAACGGACTTAAAAATAAAGAGGAGTTAATAGGTAAAATTTTAGTATGAAGCAAATATTTAGTTTTATAAAAAATATATATAGTAATAAAAGAACACGTTCACTTGCTATCTTAATATTATATTTAATATTTTTTATATTTGTTTTTTCTCTTTTATCTATTCCTAATAAGAATAATAATGATGAATTTTATTATTTAAATAATGTTGTAATTGGTTCATATAATGTTTTAAATAATGAAGGAGAAGTTACTTATTATAATACTGATTTAATTAATACAAATAATATTTATAAAATGGTAAAAAATTCTAAACTTGAATCAACTAATTATTTAGAAAATAGTAATACATATGTAATTAGTGTTTCAACTTTTGAAAAAATATTATATAATAATGATGTTGTAAATAACGATAGTATTAGAATAACTTTGTATAGTAATAAAATAATATTAGATTTTTCTAACTACTATGGTTATATAGTAAATATAGAATTAAGGAGTTAATTTATGGATGTAGTTTTAATAATAATCGTTTTAGGTGCAGTACTAGTTATGATATTTAAGAAATTTTCAAGTTTTGTTTATTATATTGCAGCTGTTGATATATTTTTAAGAATATTAAATTTTATATCTAATAATGTCCCACTTAAATTTTTATCAAACTTTATAGAAACTTATTTTCCAGATAGTGTAAGAAACATTATAGAAATATATTCTAGTGGAATATTTGAAATAGTATTTATTTGGTTACTATTTATAATCTATTGTATATTTGATTTTTATATTATTAGAACTTTCTTTAGAAAAAAATAAGGGGGGAAATTATGAAATTTTATACAAAAATAATAAATTTGTTTATGGTGGTATCTTTATTAACTTTTAGTTTTTATATGCCTAAGGTTAATGCTAGTGAAAAGACATTTGGTCAAGTAAAAAAAGAACTTGCAGAATTTAAAGCAAAATATGAAGAAAATAAACATCAACAACAATTAACAAAAGAAGAACAAGAGAAAATAAAAAATAATATAAATAATATTGAAATTACTATTTCTAATAGTCAAGATGAAATTAAAAATTTAAAATTAGAAATAGAAAAATTAGAAGAGGATATTTTAGAAAAAGAAAAAGAAATTGCTAATATATTATCCTTTTATCAAATTTCAACAGGTGAATCTGCTTACTTAGAATATGCTTTTGGAGCATCTGATTTTACAGATTTTATATATAGAGTTGCTATAGCAGAACAACTTACTTCTTATAATAATGAATTAGTAGAAAGTTATAAAAACGATATAGAATCTAGTAAACAAAAACAGATAGATTTAAGTAATAAAATTACTGAATTAGAACAAAAACAAGTAGAACTTAATAAAGAGTTATCTAAATTATCTACAGAATTAGAAAGTTTAAGTGATGATGCTTTATCTATAGAACAACAAATAGAATTAGCTGAAAGTTCTATACAATTATTTACTAATATGAAGTGTAAAGACGATGAAACTTTAGAAACTTGTGCTAGAAGTGTCTTACCACCTGATACAACAATGTGGAGACCACTAAAAGAGGGCTACTTAACTTCTTGGGCTGGTCCTAGAGTATTAGAGGGAATATCAGGAACTGTTCATCATGGACTTGATATGTCAAATAATGGTGCCGCATATATAGATTATCCTGTTTATTCTATAGCTAATGGTATAGTAATATATACCGTTGATTATGCATATTCTGGTTGTGGTGGAAGAAAGGTATTCATACAACATAATATAAATGGTAAATTATATATAAGTGCTTATTGGCATTTAAGAAAAGTTAATGTAAAAAAAGAGCAAGTTGTTACTAAAGATACTGTAATAGGAATTATGGGTGGAACAGAGTCTTGGGATAGTTGTACAACTGGTGCTCACTTACACTTAGAACTATCAGAATCTTCATTTGATGTTAATAATTTTTGGTCATATCGTAGTGGATGGTTAAAACCACAAAATTATATAAATGTACCATCTAGATTATATACTTCATGGAGTGATAGAACTACATATTTTAAATAGGTCTTTTGACCTTTTTATTTTACATATTTCTAAATTAATGTTATAATTAATAAAGAAATTTTAGAAAGAGTGATTATATGTTTGAAAATCTTGGAGATAGACTTCAAAATGTTGTAAATAAGATTAAGGGCTATGGAAAGATAACTGAGGAAAACATTTCTGATATAACACGTGAACTTAGATTAGCTTTACTTGAGGCAGATGTAAATTACCAAGTTGTAAAAGAATTTATATCTAATGTAAAAGAAAAAGCTTTAGGTGCAGAGGTCGCTAAAAGTTTAAAACCAAGTGAACAATTTATTAAAATAGTTAAAGATGAATTAGTCAGTTTATTAGGTGAAACTGATGCACCACTATATACTAAAGGCAATCCAAGTATTTTAATGTTAGTTGGGTTACAAGGAAGTGGTAAGACAACTACAATAGGGAAACTTGCTTTATTATTAAGAAAAAAATATAGTAAAAAACCATTATTAGTAGCATGTGATGTATATAGACCAGCAGCCATAGATCAACTAAAACAAATAGGTCGTGAATTAAATATAGAAGTTTATAGTGAAGGCGTTAAAAATCCTAGAGAAATTGTTACAAATGCGCTTAATTATGCTAAAGAAAATAAATTTGATTATGTTTTAATAGATACAGCAGGAAGACTTCATATAGATGATGAATTAATGAATGAATTAAAAGATATTAAAGGATTAGTACCTATAGATGAAACTTTGTTAGTTATTGATTCTACAATGGGACAAGATGCTATAAATGTTATAAATGGATTTAATAGTTCATTAGAATTAACTGGTGCTATATTAACAAAATTAGATGGCGATACAAAGGGTGGTGTTGCACTTTCTGTAAGACATTTAACTAATGTACCAATTAAATTTATTGGTGTATCTGAAAAAATGGATGGGTTAGAAGAATTTCATCCAGATAGAATGGCAAGTAGAATCCTTGATATGGGGGATTTAATGTCAATGATAGAACATGCTAATGATGTAATAGATGAAGAAAGTCTATCTAGTGCTAAAAAAATGAGTAGTGGTAAATTTGATTTAGATGATTTTTTGGTTCAGTTTAAACAAATAAAGAAATTAGGCCCACTTGAAAATATTTTAAAAATGTTACCACAAGCTAAAAAAATGGGACTTAATAATATTAAAATAGATCCTAAGGATATACTTCATGTTGAAGCAATAATATTATCTATGACACCATATGAAAGAAAACACCCAGAAGTACTTAAATCATCTAGAAAACAAAGAATTGCTAAGGGCTCTGGAAGAAGTGTAGAAGAAGTTAATAGACTTTTAAAACAATTCGAACAAATGAAAGTAATGATGAAACAGTTTAAAAATGGAAATTTTAAAATGCCATTTTAGAAAGGATTATTATGAATAAAGAAGATTTAATTAATTATAAAAATAAATTGCAAAATGAAGGATATTATAAAATAGATTTAGAAAGTGATAATGATGATGCTATTAAATATTTAAAAAGTGATATACTAAATAGTATAGATACAACAGGATGCGTTAAATATTTTGTAGAAAGTTTGTTAAAATATACAAGATATATTACTTCAATAGGTATAGATTTTGATAGAATTATAGTTGAAATACCAAAAATATTTTATATAAATAATAAAAGTGAAAATCCTAGTATAAATGATACATTATATGATGTAGCTAATGTTTCATTTTATTATAATGTAGTATCTAGTAATGAAGAAGAATTAGTAAAGTTAGAAAAAATTAGTGAAGATTTTTATTATAAAGAAAATATTGGGACTAAAGAATTTAATGTTAAATATAGTGAATTTGTTAAATTAGTTAGTTCACTTGGATATGAAGTTTCAAACAAAACTTATGAAGAACATTTTAATGATACTACATATAAACCATTTTTAAGTGTTGATTTTAAAACAAAAACATTATAATTTGGTATTTTATATAATATGTGTTATAATTTATTTATTAGATTTAGGAGTTGAAATATGTTAAGGTTTATATATTATATTTTATTTGTATTATGTATGGCTTATACACTTTATTTCTTTATTACAGGTTTATTTGGTTTTAAGAATATGAATAAAAAACTAATTAAAAAACATAGAGCTAAAAACAAATTTGCTATTTTGATAGCATCTCGTAACGAAGAAATGGTAGTTCCATCATTAATAAAAAGTTTACTTAAACAAAATTATAAAAAGGAATTATATGATGTTTATGTAATACCTAATAATTGTACTGATAATACAGAAAAAGTATCACGCGAAGCAGGAGCTAAAATAATTAAATGTACAGTTCCTACAAAATCAAAAGGTGAAGTTTTAAAATTCACATTTGATAAATTAAAAAATAAAGATTATGATGCTTATGTTATTTTTGATGCTGATAATGTTGTTCATCCAGATTTTTTATCTAGAATGAATGATGTATTATGTTCAGGGTATAAAGTAGCTCAAGGTTATAGAGATAGTAAAAATCCTTCTGATAACTGGATAAGTGGAAGTTATTCTGTATTTTATTGGATTCAAAATTTCTTCTTTAGTAAAGCTCGTATGCAAATGGGAGGAGCTGCTTCTATAAATGGTACTGGTTTTATGATAAAAAAAGAAGTTATTGATGAATATGGTTTTAATACATACACTTTAACTGAAGATGTAGAATTTACAGCACAATGTGCTCTAAATAATATTAAAGTATTTTTTGCAGAGGATGCAATAACGTATGATGAACAACCTACAGATTTTAAAGCATCTTGGAAACAAAGAAAACGTTGGAGTATGGGTAATATACAGTGTTTTAAAAGATATTGTGGTAAATTATTTACTACATATAGAAAAACTGGTTATATAGCATGTCTTGATATGTTACTTATGTTTGCAGCACCATTTTTCCAAATTTTAACTACAATTCTAACTATAGTACTTGTATTATTTAGATTATTTAATGTTCAATTATATGATTTATTCTCATATATGTATTCATATGGAATTTTATTCTTCATTTTAACTTATATAGGAAGTATTATCCTTAATATATTTGTAGTTAAATATAATAAAAGAAATGTAAAAGATATTTTATCAGGTATAATTTTCTTTGGAATATTTATGCTTACATGGATTCCAATTAATTTTATATGTGCATTTAAAAAAGATCTTGTATGGGAACCAATTAAACATACAAGAAGTATGGATATAGATGATGTAAAAACGAACCATTAGGTTTGTTTTTTGTTTATTTTAATTAATTTTGTACACATTATAAATGGTGAAGAGTATGAAGAAAGTAATATGTGTATTGTTATTGTTTTTAATTTTAATTTCTATAAAAAAAGAGAGTACTATTCCAACATTTAACTCGGATACTAGTTCAAATATATATGAAATAGTTTTAAAAAATAATATATCAACAAATAATTTTTGTACTTATTTTTCTCCTTATAATGTACTTTTTATCACGCCAAAGGATAATATGTATAATAATAATTATAATAAATATATATTTAGATATAATAATTGTAATACAAATATTAAATATTTTAAAAGTGATTATATTAAATATTTAACTGACAATGGATACAGAATTTATTCTAATAATTTAAATGTAAGTGGAATTATGATTTCAAAGGTAAGAGTTAATATTAATGAATCTGATTTAATGAAATTGAAAAAGAATTTAGAAATATCGAATATATATGAAATAAATGAATATTAATTCTTTATTTTTATAATAATTAATGCTATAATTAATTAAGGTGATTATATGATAATTAAAGATGTAGATGTTAATTATATAGATTACGGAAGTAAAGAAAATCCTATGGTTTTTCTTCATGGATGGGGTCAAAACATAGAAATGATGAAAATGTTAGGAGATAGCTTTAGTTTAAATCATAGAATAATTATCTTAGATTTACCTGGATTTGGAAAAAGTAGTGAACCAAAATATGTATGGACACTTTATGATTATGTAGATTTTCTAAAAGAGTTTTTATCTAAATTAGATGTTTCTAATCCTATTTTAGTTGGACATTCATTCGGTGGTAAAATAGCACTTTTATATTCTAGTATGTATGAAGTTTCTAAGTTGGTGTGTCTAGCTAGTCCTTTTAAAAAAATGATAGAAAAGGATTCTCTTAAAACTAAAATACTTAAAAGTGCTAAAAAAATAATTAAATCTGAAAAGTTAGAAGAATTTGCTAAAAAAAGATTTGGATCAACAGATTATAAAAATGCAACTCCAATGATGAGAGAAATATTAGTATTACATGTTAATCTTGATATTTCAGATATGGTTACTAAAATTAAATGTCCAACTATATTAATATGGGGAACACTAGATTCTGCCGTAGATGTTTCTTTAGGTAGTGAACTTGAAAGTAAGATTCCTGATGCAGCACTTATAACTTATGAAGGATGTAGTCATTATGCATATTTGGAACGACTTGGCCAAACTGTAAATATAATTAAAAGTTTTGTAGGAGATGAATAATATGATAAAATTAGGAGTAATTTTTGGTGGACCTACTGTTGAACACGAAGTAAGTGTTATATCAGCAGTCCAAGCTATGAAAAGTTTAGATACTGAAAAATATGATATATATCCAATTTATATAGCTAAAGATAGAACTTGGTATACAGGTAAAATGCTTATGGATATTGATATATATCGTGATTTTGATAATTTAAAAAGATTTGCTAAAAAGGTAGTTTTAGTAAATAAAAATGGTAGTTTTATATTAAAAACTTTAGGAACAATTAGTAAAACTGTAACTGATTTAGATGTAGTATTACCTATAGTTCATGGTAATAATATGGAAGATGGAACTATTCAAGGATATTTAGAAATGGTTGGAATTCCTTATGTAGGAAGTGGAATAATTGGTTCAAGTTTAGGACAAGATAAAGTTATAATGAAACAAGTATTTTCTAGTGTAGGTATTCCAGTTGTTCCTTATGTATGGTTCTTTGATTATCAATACTATGAAAATAAAGAAGAAATTAAAAAAGATGTTTCAAAATTAGACTATCCAGTTATTGTTAAACCTGCAACATTAGGTAGTAGTGTAGGTATTAGTTTCGTTAAAGAAGAAAAAGATTTATTTAAGGCAATAGAAGAAGCCATTACTTATGATAGAAAAATAGTAATAGAAAAAGCAGTTACTAATTTAGTAGAGGTAAACTGTAGTGTGCTTGGCTCTTATGAAAAGATGGAAGCAAGTGTATTAGAAGAAGTAATGAGCACTAAAGAATTTTTAACTTATCAAGATAAATATGTAGGATCTTCTAAAGTTAAAGGTAAAATTCCAAATGGTTCTAAAGGAATGGCTAGTGCTTCTAGAATAATTCCAGCTCGTCTTGATAGTGATACAACTTTAAAAATACAAAATATTGCTAAAGATGCTTTTATGGCACTTAACTTAAGTGGTGTTTGTAGAATAGATTTTTTAGTAGATGGTAAAACTAATAAAGTATATATTAATGAACCAAACACAATTCCAGGTAGTTTATCATTCTATTTATGGGAAAAATCTGGAAAATCTTATACTGACTTATTAGATGAAATGATAACTATAGCTATTAAAGACTATAAGAATAAGAGTAAAAAAGTTACAACATTTGATACTAATATTTTAAGTAGTTTTAATGGATTAAAAGGTGCTAAAGGAATTAAAGGAAAATTAAATTAATTGAGTATTAATTACTCAATTTTTTTATTTAAAAAATTGGTAAAAAATGTTATAATATTACCTAGGTGGTTTTATGACTATTAATGAAGTAGATATGAATAAAGTTAGTCCAATGATGAAAAATTATATTGAGACTAAAAAACAAAATATGGATATTATAGTATTTTATAGATTAGGGGATTTTTATGAAATGTTTTTTGAGGATGCTATTTTAGCTTCTCATGAATTAGAACTTACACTAACTGGTAAAAATGCTGGATTAGATGAGAGGATACCTATGTGTGGAATACCATACCATGCTGCTAGTATTTATATTGATAAACTTGTATCTAAAGGATATAAGGTAGGTATCTGTGAACAGTTAGAAGATCCTAAAAATGCTAAAGGTATTGTTAAAAGGGGAATGATTCAGATTGTATCAAGTGGTACAATAATGAATGAAGCTTTAAATGAAAAAGAAAATAATTATTTAGGATGTGTGCTTGATTTTAATTATGCTTATGTAATAGCTTATTCTGATATTTCAACAGGTGAAGTTTATGCAACAATAATAGAACATAATAAAACAAAATTAATAAGTGCTATAGTATCAGCTAACATAAAAGAGTTAGTATTAAAAGATTCATTTGATAAAGATATTTATTCTATATTAAAAAATAGTTATTATATAACTATGAGTATATTTGAAAATATTGATGAATTAAAACAGTATGAATATATTTACTCATCAATTGATGATGTAAGAATAAAAGAGGCTATAAAATACTTATTAAGCTATATTAATTATACACAATTTAGAGATTTATCCCATTTACAAAAGGCAATAGTAAAAGTAGATAATAATTATTTAAAAATGGATATTCATACTAAAAGAAATTTAGAATTAACTGAAACTTTAAGAACAAAGCAAAGAACTCATTCATTAATTTGGTTACTTGATAAAACAAAAACAGCAATGGGTTCACGTAGACTTAAAAATTTTATAGAAAATCCTTTAATTGATAAAAATGAAATAGAAAAAAGATATGATTGTATAGAAAAATTATTAGAAGAATTTATTTTAACTGATGATTTATGTAAACAATTAACTGAAGTATATGATTTAGAAAGGTTATCAGGTCGTATTGCTTTTGGATCAGCTAATGCTAGAGATTTATTACAACTTAAATCATCTTTGAAAGTATTACCTAAAATAAAAGAGATTTTAACTAAATTAGATTTTTATATGACTATTGATTCTCTTAGTGATTTATATGAATTACTAGATAAAAGTATTTATGAAAATCCACCTATATCTTTAAAAGAGGGTTATTTAATTAAAAGTGGTTATGATGCTACATTAGATGAACTTAAGGATTTAAGAAAAGGTGGTAAAGAATTTATTGCCAAGTTTGAAGTTGAAGAAAGAGAAAGAACTGGTATTAAAAATTTAAAAGTTGGATATAATAAGGTATTTGGTTATTATATTGAAGTATCTAAAGGAAATACTAATTTAGTAAAAGATGAGTATGGTTATGAAAGAAGACAAACATTATCTAATTGTGAAAGATATATCAGTCCTATATTAAAAGAAAAAGAGGCTTTAATATTAAATGCTGAAGAAAAAATTATAGAGCTTGAATATAATTTATTTAATGATGTAAGAAATAAAGTAAAAGAATATATAAAAGATTTACAAGATATATCTAAGGTTATAAGTGAAATAGATGTTTTACAGTCATTATCTTATGTATCTAGTACTAATAATTACGTAAGACCTAAATTAAATAGTGATAGATCTTTAAAAATAATAGATAATAGACATCCAGTAGTAGAAAAAGTTCTTACTAATACTGAGTATGTTTCAAATGATATAATAATGGATAATGATACTAATATATTACTAATAACAGGGCCTAATATGGCTGGTAAATCAACCTATATGAGACAGCTTGCTATAACTGTTATAATGGCTCAAATAGGTTGTTTTGTACCTGCTAGTAGTGCAGAGTTACCTATATTTGATGCAATATATACAAGAATAGGAGCTAGTGATGATTTAGTAAGTGGTGAATCTACATTTATGGTAGAGATGAATGAAGCTAATAATGCTATATCTAATGCTACAAGTAATTCATTAATTTTATTTGATGAATTAGGTCGTGGTACAGCTACATTTGATGGAATGGCACTTGCTCAATCTATTATTGAATATATACATGATACTATTAAATGCAAGACTTTATTTTCAACACATTATCATGAGTTAACTGATTTAGAAAATAATTTATCTGGACTTAAAAATATACATGTTTCAGCACGTGAAGAAAATGGAAATATCACATTCCTACATAAAATAAAACCTGGTAGTGTTGATAAGAGTTATGGTATACATGTTGCTAAATTAGCGCTTCTTCCATCTTCTTTAATTAAAAGAGCAGAAGATATATTAAAAGTATATGAATCTAAAGAAAAAAGTAGGGATATAATTATACAGGAATCTCTACCTTTAGATAACTTAAGTCCTTCTATAGTTGAAGAAGAATTAAAGAAAATTAATATACTTGAAACATCGCCTATGGAAGCTTTAAATATACTTTATGAATTAAAACAAAAGATAAAATAAATTTTTATCTTTTTTCTTGACTATTTATTATAAATGCTATATATTATATATAAGTAGTAATGATTACTACTTTAGGAGGCATATGAAATATTCTTATCAAAGAGAATTAATACTTAATATTGTTAAAAATAGTAAACTTCATCCTACTGCTTATATGATATATAACGAAGCAAAAAAAATTAAACCAGATATAAGTTTAGGAACAGTTTATAGAAATTTAGCTAGTCTTAAAAGTAATGATATTATAAAATATATTCCATTACCTAATATGGATAATAGATATGATGGTAATATTACTAGTCATTCTCATTTTTATTGTATAAAATGTAATAAAATATATGATATATCAAATGATTCGATGATAAGTTTATTTAATGAAATATCTTCTTTAGGGCATGAATTAATAACTCATGATTTAGTTTTTGAAGGAATATGCCATGATTGTAGGAGGAAAAAATAATGGAATTAAAAGGAAGTAAAACTGAACAAAATTTAATGGCTGCATTTGCAGGAGAATCTCAAGCTAGAAATAAATATACTTATTATGCATCTAAAGCAAAAAAAGAGGGATATGAACAAATTGCTTCAATTTTTGAAGAAACAGCAGGTAATGAAAAAGAACATGCTAAAATGTGGTTTAAATTATTAAAAGGTGGAGAAATTCCAAGTACAGAAGAAAACTTATTAGACGCTTTAAATGGTGAAAATTATGAATGGACAGATATGTATGATAAGTTTGCTAAAGAAGCTCGTTCTGAAGGATTTAATCAAATAGCATTTTTATTTGAAAGTGTTGGTAAAATAGAAAAAGAACATGAAGAAAGATACAAAGCTTTACTACAAAATATAAAAGATGAACAAGTATTTAAAAAACCACAAGAAAATATGTGGATTTGTAGAAACTGTGGACACGTTCATTACGGATTAGAAGCTCCAAAAGTTTGTCCAGTTTGTGGTCACTCACAAAGTTATTTTGAATTAAAAAAAGAAAATTATTAATAAATAACTGAGTTATTGAAAAACTCAGTTATTTTTGTTATACTTATTGTAATGATAGTTTGGAGAATGTATATGAAAAACATAATGAATATTTTAAAAAGAAAAACAAAATATGGATTTACATTAATAGAATTAATATCAGTAATAATTATAATAGGAGTAATAGCATTAATATCAGTACCAATAACTAT
>CAKPNP010000009.1 GCA_934169415.1 uncultured Bacilli bacterium | reverse complement strand
ACTAGTTTACAAAGTAATATTAAAAAGCAATTATTGAATGGTAAAAAATTTTATTTAGGACTAGGTGTATTAAAATAGAACTGATATATACATAATAAACATTTAACCATTAAGAATATTTACTATGTAGTAGTCAGTTATACCCAAACATATAGAAAGTAACTATTCATAATTAATGAACATGGTACGTTGAATGTGTGGTGTACATTAAGACGTAAATAAAGTTTTGAAATATTATATTTGCAATAAAAAATGAAATGAAAGAAGTGAAATTAATGAAAATATACGTAATTAGACATGGTGAAACAGAACAAGGAAAGAATAGGATTATTGCTAATTTAAACGAACCATTGAATGAAAATGGAATAAAACAAGCAATCAATGTTGGAAAAGAACTTAAAAAATTAAATTTTAATAAAATTTATTGTTCTCCTATTGAAAGAGCAAAATATACATTGGAACTTTTTGATTTAGATAAAAATATTCCTGTAGTAATAGAAGATATATTAAAAGAAAGAGATATGGGAATATACGAAAATGTACCTTTTGAAAATCTAGATTGGGATGTGTTTTGGAACTACAATTCAGAAATAAAATATCCTGAACTTGAATCGATGAAAGATGTTTATCTAAGAATAAAAAACTTTCTAGATGAATTGAAGAAAAAATATAAAGAAGAAAAAATTTTATTAGTGACACATGGGGGAATATCAAGGGCAATATATTGGTACTTTAATGAAATACCTGATAATGGTAATTCATTTGACGTCAATGAAAATTGTAAAATATATGAATATGAATTGTAATTAACTATAAATAATATGTTCTTATATAACAAACGGATCTATGAAATTATGTCCTTATGTACCATACCAACCACATCGAGAGTGTATGCGTTCTAAAACTTAAATTAGTAATAGATTTGATACAAGGTATTTTGATGAATTATTAGAACGTATAAAAGTAATTCATACAAGTGAAAAATGGCTTATCAAAAAATACAGATATTTTTATTACAACTAGTGTGGATTATGATAAAAAATTTGAAGAAGCTTATACCCTCTTTAAAATAGTTCAAAATAAATTACACTATGCCATTACCGGACATACTGCTGCAGAACTTATTTATGAAAGAGTCAGTAGTGAAAAAATATATATGGACTTACTAATTAGAAAAATAGTCCTGACGGATTAATTTATAAATATGATATAGGAATTGCTAAGAATTACTTAAGCGAAGAAGAATTAAATAATTTAACAACATTATTTTTAGATTATGCTGAGGATATGGTAGAAGAACAAAATATAATGACAATGCAAAAATGGATAGATATAGCTGACAAATTAATTTCTTTTAGGGATAAGAAAGTGTTTAAAAATTTTGTCAAAGGATCTCATAAACAAGCTATAGAAAAAGCAGAAAATGAATATGAAAAATTTAGAATAAAGCAAGATAGAGAATATATGATGAAATGTATAAAAAATATTTAGAAGAGAGCAAAAAATAGTAATTTATTGATTAGATTTGCTATTTAGGAATATGTCGTAATGACTAAGGTATTTTAAAATAATTTTTTTTGGTATATAATAAATAACTGAATTATGGGAGGATTTTATGAGAAGAGTTTTTAAAGAAGATATATATATATTAGGATTATTAAATATTTATACATCAAGTAATGGATCACTGCCAACTGTATCATATGAAAAATTAAATAAATATTATGAAGTTGTTGAACAAAATTTAGAAGACAGGAATTCAAAAGCTAATTGTTCAAAAACTGTTATTTTTTCAGAGGAGTTGAATTATTATATTAGTTCATGTGGGATTGATAATGAACTGTATTTTACTTTAAATAATGAATCTACGGTTTTAAGAACAATACTACTTAGAAGAGGTTTACTTCCTATTGATGTGTTATGTGCATCTATGCAAGATAATGCATTAGAATGTTTAGGGTTACAACTTAAAGAAGGGCATATTTGTAGAAAAGAAAAATATCATATTGGAATAGTCAGTAGTACTACATTTATGAAACAATTTATTGATAAGCTTAAAAGTGGAGAATTAAAAATAGAAACTTGTCCTCAAGTAGAAGTTGAATTTGGATTCACTAAGGAATATATTATAGAACAATTAGAATCTTATCAAAGATTACTAGATTCTGGAATAATAGAAGAAACAACAAAAGAAAAACAAGGGCCAGTAAAGAAATTAGTTTCAAATAATATTGTGTAATGCTTCAATAGTGCAAAATAATAAATTACAAGTTGTTTATTTTGTAACCATTTATGATATTAAGCCTACATTGATATAGTGGATATATATAATCCAACATATAATTTTAAATTTTACTAGCCATATCATTAATTAACACGTGTTGAGTGTACAATGAAAACAAAAATGTTAGGGAGATGATTAATCAATGAAAATTTTAAGTTATAATATTTATGGAGTTAAGAATACAAAATATCCAATTCCTAAATGGGAAATAAGACAGGAAAATATAAAAAAAATCTTAAATAATTTGTTAGAAGATTCTGAAATTAAAGTTTGTTGTTTTCAAGAAGTAAATGAAAATAATATAAAACTATTAGATGAAATATTAACAAATAACAACTTTCAAATATTAGAAAAATTTCCAATGAAAACAGAGTCATATAATCAATATAATATAGTTGCCATTAGAAAAGATGGAACAATAAATTTAAATTTTGTATATTGTCTACCACATGGTAAAGATATGGAATATAAAAAAATAGAAAATCAAGTAATTGATTATAATATGAGTGATTATAGAACAACAGTATTTGTTAGTTTTGAATTTAATAGTAAAAGATATCTTATTGGAAATATTCATACAGATTATATATCTACAGAAGGAAAAATAAAAGGTACTATTAAATCATTAAATTATATGGATAAAGTTAATTGTGATTATAAATTGATTATTGGTGATATGAACATGGTTTCTCATATGTCAGAAGTATATAATATTTTAAAACAAAATGATAATTATACTACAATTTCAAGAAATAAAAAATTTAATATTTCTGATAATTCTTGTCAGGGATATGGGACAATGGAACAAGTTAATGTTGATTTCGCTTTTATAGAAAAAAATAAGAAAGATAAATATGATTACAAAATAATAAAACAAGATAATTTATTAAATGAAGGTTCTGATCATAGACCGGTTATATTAACTATAGAGTAGTGTCCAATTTATAAATTTTGTGTATTTATTTTACAGTATGTAAAAATACAATGTAATAAATTGTGTTATAATATTTAGGTGGTGTTAGATAGATATATAGACACAAAAACGTGGACAAGTGGTAACACTTGTACAAAATTTCCTTGTGAGTGTTACATTATTTTCATTTGATAAAGGTTAAGAAATTTCAACTTATGCTGATGAAGGAGATGCTTTAGTAACTTTTTTAGAAGGTAAGGGCATTACTATAGATAATGAAGAATACGTTTTAAATAATGGAGAATCGATTATTATGTCAAAAGATATACTACATGCTGTATATGGCAAAGAACAATTTAAAATGTTACTTATAGTTTCGTTTTAGTTAAATAGTAATCAAGTTATAAAATAAATTTTAAGGGATGGATGAAATGAATAATCAAAATATAAAATTAGAAAAAGAAAACAATGATTTTTTTAGAGAGTGGATTATAGAAGAATGGAAGCATCATAATACTGTTGATCCTATATATCAATTAAAAATAATAAAACCAGAAGAATTAAAGTTTCAAGATAATGAGGAATATTTTAAAATTATGTTTGAGAATGAAATGGTTGGTTTTATTGGAATAAAAAATTATAAAAATGAAATATATTTATATAGATTTTTTATAAGTGAAAAATATAGAAATAAAGGAATTGGAACAGTAATATTAAACCAAATTATTGATATTGCAAAAAAAGAAAATAAAGATATGTCCTTAGAAGTAATAGGTGAAAATATTGCAAGAGATTTGTATGAAAGATTAGGTTTCAAAACTCATTATAGAAAAATGGTATTAAAGTTAAATGATAATATATATGAAAAATGTTAAAAAAGTGTACGAGTTTAAAATATATAATAACAATATAAGTGAAGGATTATATGATTAAAATAGCTAGTCATGAAGATATAGATGAAATATCTACGTTAAGATTAATGCAACAAAAGGATGATTAGGGAGATTTATATCCAAATAAAGACGAAGAACTCTATGAAGTAACTAAAAAGTATTTAGAAAAACATTTAAATAATGATATTTACTTATTTGTAGAAGTTATAAATAATAAAATAGTTGCAACTTGTGGCCTTCAAGTAATAGAATATATGCCACAGTGTATAGGAAATGGTATAAAAGGTTATATATGTGATGTTTTTACACTAAATGAATACAGAAAAAAAGGAATACAAACTAATTTAATAAAAAATGTACTTGAATATGCTAAAGAAAATTACATAACTGATTTAAGTCTTTCAAGTGATAATTCAGATGCAATAAGAATTTATCAAAAATTTGGATTTAAGCAAGATGAACTAATTATGAAATTAGAAATTAAATAAATTGATTATATAAATTAATAATAAAAACTTGTAGGGTGATAAAATGGATTTAGAATATAAAGATTATTTTAGTGTTTACTGTAAAAAAAAGGTAAGAAATTTATATGAAACATCTTTTCCAAAACAAGAAAAATTTCCGTTTTGGATTTTAAAATGTTGTTCAAAACAAAAAAATGTTTTATTTAATTCTATATTTTATCAAAATGAACTTATAGGACTAGAATATATACTTAAGTATGAAAATAGTGTATATTTAATGTATTTTGCAATAAATAAAGATAAACAATCAATGGGATATGGAACAGAAATTATAAAAAAACTAGCAAAAGATTATGATAATGTTATATTAAGTATTGAAAGAGCTAATAGTAGTGAAAAATTAAGAAGAAAACAATTCTATTTAAAAAATGGTTTTTACTCAACTAATGTGTTTTATATAGATGCAGAAGTTGAATATGAAATATTATGTACTAATAAAAATTTTAAAGTTTCAAATGAAAATTTAAATTTATTCTATAAACAAATGACAAATTCTAAAATTTTGAGCTATATTATAGGTAAAATTTTTAATGTTTATAATATTAATTTTATAAAATGAGAGGTAATATGCTAAAAAGATGCAAGTGGTGTAATTTAAATAATGAAAAATATGTTTTTTATCATGATAATGAATGGTGTAGATTTAGATATGATAATCAATATTTATTTGAAATGCTTATTTTAGAATCATTTCAATCAGGGCTTTCTTTTGAATGTATATTAAATAAAAGAGAAAATTTTAAAATTGCATATGATAATTTCGATATTGATAAAATAATTAATTATGATGATAATAAAATAAATGAATTATTATCAAATAAAAATATAATACGTAATAAATTAAAAATATATGCAAGTATAAATAATGCAAAAGTATTTAAACAAATATTAAATGAGTATAATAATTTTTATGATTACCTAAAAGAGTTTACTAATGGTAATATATTTTATGAAACAGGTCTAACAAAATCAAATTTATCAGATATGATTTCAAAAGATTTAATAAAAAGAGGTATGAAATTTGTAGGTAGTATTACTATATACTCATATTTACAAGCTATTGGTATTATATATTCCCATGATAAAGAGTGCTATTTATATAAGGAGAAATAATTTTGAAAAGGATTTTAATTTTTACAATATTTATTATATTAATTAGTTACTTATTATATTACTTTAATGTAATACCACATAAAAAATATGATAATACTTATTTTAAAATAGAAAATTACATTAGCAAAACCGATAAAGATTTAGATGGCATAGATGATCAAACTGATATATTAAATAGTGTAAGAGAATATATAAAAACCAAACCTAAATATAAAAGTAAATATTATTCTACTGGATATCCATCTGATAATTATGGAACGTGTACTGATGTTGTAGCATTTGGATTACTTGGTGCAGGATATGATTTAAGAGAACTTGTTAATATAGATATTAAAAATAATAAAGAAAAATATGATATAGATATAATTGATAAAAATATAGATTTTAGAAGAGTAAATAATCTAAAAATATATTTTGATAATAATGCTATATCTTTAACAACTGATATATACGATACAACAAATTGGCAAGGTGGAGATATCGTTGTTTTTAAAAAACATATTGGTATAGTATCAGATAAAAGAAATAAAAAAAGTATTACTTTTGTAATACATCATTATAGTCCATATCAAGTATATTATGAAGAAGATATACTTGAAAAAAGAGATGATATAGTAGCACATTATAGAATTAGTTAAAATAAAAGATATTAGTTTTTCTAATATCTTATTTGTTTGTAATTCTATATAAATTTATACTTGGTTTATTAAATAATCTAAATTTCATCCATGATGTTCCTATTCCACCAGATATATATAAATCAGAATTTTTAATTTTATAATATTCATCATAATATTTTAAAGAACCGTATGGTGTGTATAATTTTCCTATAATAGGAAGTCTTACTTGACCTAGATGTGAATGACCAGATAATATTAAATCATAATTATCAACATTAATATTATCAACAAAATCAGGTTCATGAATTAATAATATTGAATATATAGGTTTAATATTATTTTCATTTAAATTATTTATATACTCATCAAATTCCTTTGTTTTATCTGCTATATTAGATGAATCTTCATAATTCGAACTTATACCAGATATAATAATAGGTTCATTTGAATTATAATAAATAATTTCATATTTATTATCTAAATTAACAAATCCACTTTTTTCTATTACTTCATAAAAATCTTCAATTAATTTATCATGGTTACCACTTATTGCGTATTTTCCTATTTTAGGTTCTATTTTACTTAGATAAGTTATTAATATATCTTTATCATAAGTTTCTTCACTATCAAATAAATCTCCTGTAAAAACAACGATATCAGGTTTTAAATTATTAGTTTCATTGACTAGATTTTCTAATTCTTTTTCAAATACAGTAGTGCCATAGTGTAAATCTGTAATATGAACTATTTTAAGTCCATGATATTCATAAGTTATTTTGTCATTTATAACTTTATATTCCTTAACATTTAATCCTTTTGTTGCTATAAATCTAGAATATAATAATGTAAGTATTATAATTGATATAATGCTTATGATTATTTTTATATACATCTTCATAAAAACTCCTTAAGTTAATATTAATAAAATTATTTGCATAATTACAGTTAATGTATTATGAAACATATGCAAACTAATAGGTACAAATATATTTTCTGATTTAACTAGTGTATATGCAAATACAAAACCAGGTATAGAATAAGTTATTATATAAATTAAATCACTAAAACTTTCAAAACTTGAAACAACATGCATAGCACCAAAAGCAAAACCTGACATAATTATAAATAAAGTATCAGTTTTAAATATTTTTCTTAAACTTAATCTAAATATAGATTCTTCTATAAGTGGTGCAAATAATGCTGATGAAATAATTATATATGCGGGAGCTTTATTAAATATTAAATTAATATTTTCTTGATTTGTTGCTGTTGAGTTAGGAAACAATAGTAGTATAAATACATTACTTACCATCATAAGAAAAAATGCAAATGCCCAATATTTTGGGTACTCATGTAAGTAATATTCAATATTTTTAATAAAATCTTTTATATTATTTTTAAATGTTTCTTTATATAAAAATATAATTATAATTATATATACTAGTTCATATGCTAGTAGGTAAATAACTTTTAAATTAAGAGGTAAACTATTATAATCAATTCCAAGCAAAGCAAGTGGGATTGCTTGAAAATATTGATATATAAAATATGATATAAATATTAGCATTGGTTTAAAACTTTTTTTTAAATCTTCCATATAATCACCTATTTAATATTATATCATACAAATTAAATAATATTAAAAAATAATATTAGTATTTAAATATATGATATAATAAAGATATAAAGGAATGATTGTATGACAATAAATGATTTAATACTTTATTTAAAAAACAATATAAATATAATAATTTTAATGTTGTTTTTTAGGATTTTTTTAAGAATTATAGGATATTTAAAAAATAAATATATAAGAAAATACAATGAAAGAATAATTGTAAAAAAAGATTTGGATAAACACGAAATATTAAAAAGTTTGATCAGCAATTTGGGTTATAAAATTATGTATATTTTAAGTGATTTAATACTTCTTTATTTTTCATTTAGTATGATGGGGTCTATTATTTTAGTAGTTATAGTATTGCTTTTAATTAAAGATTTAATAGATATATATCCGATATTTAATAAATATTATAATATTTCAAATAATAATTATGTAATAACTGAAGATCTTTTATTATCAAAAAATATAATTAATAGACGTAGAAAAATAAAAAATGATACATACGCTTTAACATTTAAAGACTATTTTGAAAAATATAATAACTATGTTTCTGTAGATAAATACATATATGATATTTTAAAAGAATCAGATGAATACTATTTAATATTTACTAAAAATAGTTCTAATCCAATTATCTTTAATAAAAATGAATATAATTTAAGTAATGATTTAAATAAAAAAGTTATAGATACTAATGAGTTAAATACATTTAACCAAGGTATTAATTTAAATACAAATTATAACTATTCATATAAAATTGAACTAACTAAAGAATTTATAATAGATAATATATATGGAAAAGAGAAAAAAAATTCTATATTTAAAATAGGAATACTGTCTTTTATTTTAATATTATTTTCAATATGTATTCATGGATTTTTATATAAACTTTTTTTAGTAAGTATGATTTCAGGTATTGTATTAGGAATATGTTTTATTTTTTCTTTATTATATATGTATAGTGTTATAAATCATATTAAAAAGGGTGAATATACTATATTAAAAGATGAGATTATTTCAATTAAAAAAAATTTAAGTGGAAATAATAAGAAAAAGATAACTGAAATTAGATTTAAAAACTACAATATGCCATTTGTTACGACTTCTAATTTAAGTGATTTAAATGATAATGATTTAGTTTACTTACTTATTTTAAATACCAAAGAGTTAATAGGTGTGTATGATTATAAAAAATATTACATTTAATTATAAAAATAACAATTTTTACTTTTAAAATAAGATTTATTATGTTATAATTTATATGTGCATGAAGAGTGGGGAAAAACCACTCTTTAATATATTGGAGGATTTATGGAGCAAAAAGTTAGAGAATTAATAGAAGATAGCATTAATTCATTAGGGTATATTCTTGATGAAGTAGAATATGTTAAAGAAAATGGAACTTATTTTTTAAGAATTATTATTGATAAAGAGGGAGACTATGTTACAGTAAACGATTGTATAAAAGTAAATGATTTAATAGATCCAATATTAGATAATATGGATTTTATTACAGATAGTTATATTGTTGATATATGTTCTAAAGAGAAGGGATTTGAATAATATGGATAATAAAGAATTTAGAAAAGCATTAGATTTACTTGAAACAGAAAAAGGTATATCAAAAGATTATATATATGATGCTTTAGAATTAGCGCTTACAAGTGCCTATAAAAAAAATTATAAATCACTATCTAACGTAAGAGTAGAAATGGATAGAGTTAATGGTGATATACATGTTTATTCTTATAAAACAGTAGTATTAGATGAAGAAAATGAGGCTAGAGAACCAATTATGTTAACAGTTGAAGATGAGGATTCAGAAGAAGAAGGTGCTACTATAGAAATAGAAAAACCATACATATTTGATCCAAGAATACATATAACATTAGAGGAAGCTAGAAAAATTGTTCCTGGAATAGATGTTGGAGAGACAATAGAAGAAGAAGTAACACCTAGAGATTTTGGTCGTGTTGCTGCGGCAACTGCTAAACAAGTTGTAATTCAAAAAATAAAAGAAGCAGAAAAAAATATAATAATAGAAGAATTTTCTTCTAAACAAGATGAAATGCTAACTGGTATAGTAGCTATGGAAGATGTTAAAAATTATTATATTGATTTAGGTAGAGCCCAAGGAATTTTACCTAAAACAGAAGTAATTCCAGGTGAGACAATCAAAATGGGTTCTAATATTAAAGTTTATGTTACAAAAGTTGAGAACACAACAAAAGGACCATTTATCCTTCTTTCTAGAACTCATTATGGTTTTATCAAAAGATTATTTGAACTTGAAATACCTGAAATAAACGAAGGAATAGTTTTAGTTTATAGTGTTGCTCGTGAAGCAGGTATTAGAACTAAAATAGCTGTTTATTCAGAAAATAGTAATGTTGATCCTATTGGAGCTTGTATCGGTGAAAAAGGTACTCGTATAGCTAATATATTAAAAGAGTTAGGAAATGAAAAAATTGATATAGTAGAATATACTTCTGATAAATCAAAATTTATAGAAAATGCACTAAGTCCTGCTAAGAATCTACACGTATTTATTTTTGATGCTAAAAAACAAGAAGCATTAGTTGTAGTTGATAATGAAAATTTATCATTAGCTATCGGTAGAAAAGGTTTAAATGTTAAATTAGCTTCTCGATTAACTAAATATAATCTTGATATTAAAACATATGAACAAGCAAGAGAAATGGGAATAAACTTAGTTGATGAAAACTAAAAAAATACCTTTAAGAACATGTGTTGTATCAAGAGAAAAATTAGAAAAAAAAGACTTAATAAGAGTTGTTAGGACTAAAGAAGGCGTAGTAGTTGATCCAACTGGAAAAGTTAATGGACGCGGAGCTTATTTAAAAAAATCAAAAGAAATATTTGAAAAAGCTAAAAAAAGTAAAATTTTAGATAGAATATTAGAAGTTGAAGTAAAAAGTGAAATATATGATGAATTAGACAAATTATTATAAGGAGGTGTTTAATATGATGAGTGTAGGAGAATATGCTTTAGATATTAATAGAACTGTAAGTGAGGTACTTAGAAAATGTGATGAATTAGGAATAAGCGCAAATAGTTCATCAGATATGTTAGAAGAAGATGATATCGTACTTTTAGATAATGCAGAATTTGATATGGATGAAATGGTAGAAGAACTAATAGAAAATAAAAACATTAAAGTAGATGAATCTGTTTCTAAACAAAAATTAAAAAAGAAAAGCGATAATAAAAATACAAATAAAAAAGAATTTGCTCAAAAGAAAAAAGATATGTATAAAAATAAAGAAAAGCTTATGACTAATGTAGTATCCAGTGATGTTATATTATATCGTGAAAATATGACTATAGGTGAACTTGCCAAAGCTTTACAAGTTAATAGTGGTGAATTATTGAAAAAATTATTTTCACTTGGAATAATGGCTACAATAAATACTTCAATAAGCTTTGAAAATGCAGAAATCTTAGTTCTTGAATATAATAAAGAACTTAAAAGAGAAGAATCTAGAGATGTAACTAATTTTGAAGAATATGAAATTATAGATGATCCAAAAGATTTAGTTACTCGTCCATCAGTAGTAACAATTATGGGGCATGTAGATCATGGTAAAACAACATTATTAGATACTATACGTAAGACTAATATAGCATCTTTAGAAGCTGGTGGTATTACACAAGCTATATCTGCTTATCAAGTTAAAGTAAAAGATAATTATATTACTTTCATAGATACGCCAGGACATGCTGCATTTACTGAAATGCGAGCTAGAGGAGCTAGTATTACTGATATAGTAATTATAATAGTAGCTGCAGATGATGGAGTTATGCCTCAAACAGAGGAAGCTATCGATCATGCTAAAGCAGCAGGTGTTCCAATAATAGTAGCTATAAATAAAATAGATAAACCAGAAGCAAATGTCGAAAGAGTTTATACTCAATTAACAGAACACGGCTTAACACCAGAATCATGGGGTGGAGATACTCTAGTAAGTTTAATATCTGCAAAATCTGGTGAAGGTGTAGAAGGATTATTAGATAATATATTATTAGTTTCTGAAATGAACGAATATAAAGCAAATCCTAATAGATATGCAATTGGAACAGTAGTTGAATCAAGATTAGATAAACATTTAGGACCTATCGTTACTGTATTAGTACAAAATGGTACATTAAGATTAGGTGATCCTGTTGTAGTAGGAACTACATATGGAAAAATAAGAACACTTAAAAATGATTTAGGTCAAGATTTAACTGAAACAAACTTATCTCAACCTGTAGAAATAACTGGATTACAAGATGTTCCTAAATCAGGCGATAGATTTATGGCATTTGAATCAGAAAAACAAGCAAGAAGTATTGCAGAAACAAGAAAAGAATCATCACGTCTTAAAGATTTAACTCCTTCTAAAGCTGTAACATTAGATGAATTATTTAATAAAATTAAAGATGGAACTAAAGAAGTAAGTGTAATTATAAAAGCTGATGTAAATGGTTCTGCTGAAGCATTAAAAAATTCATTAGAAAAGTTAGATGTAGAAGGCGTACATGTTAATGTAATAAGAAGTAGTGTAGGTGCTATAAAAGAAAGTGATATAGTTTTAGCTAAAGCATCACAAGCAATAATAATCGGTTTTAACGTAAGACCAAATAACAAAATTAAGGATTATGCAAAAGAACAAGGTGTTGAAATTAGATTATATGATATCATATATAAAGCTGTTGAAGAGATGGAATCAGCAATGAAAGGTATGTTAGATCCAATATATGAAGAAGTAGTAACAGGATCAGCTGAAGTAAGAAAAATATTTAAATTTTCTAAAGTTGGTACTATAGCTGGTTCATACGTATTAGATGGTGTAATTAAAAAAGATTGTAATGCACGTATAATTAGAGATGATGTAGTTATATATGATGGCAAAATTAATTCTATTCAAAGAGAAAAAGATACAGTTAAAGAAGTTAAAAAAGGTCTAGAATGTGGTATAACTATTGAAAATTATAATGATATTAGAGAAAAAGATATCATTGAAGCATATGAAATGGTTGAAGTTAAAAGATAATTTATATATTTATTAAAAAAGATTATATTTTCGGATTTTGAATATAATCTTTTTTTATTATAATTTAAATATTTATATTAACAACTTAAAATGATATAATTAAAAAGGTGATACGATGAAAAAATCAAATAGTTTTATTATATTTTTATTCTTATTTTCATTTATAACTAGATTAATTGTTATATTAACTATAAATACTCCAATAATATCTGATTTTAAAACAATGTATGAGGCATCATTAGAACTTATTAATGGTACAAATAATTATAAAAATAGTATATATTTTATTAACTGGGCTTATCAAATGGGGCATGTAGTTTATCAAAGTATTTTATTATCTGTTATTAATAATGTCGTATTTTTAAAAATCATTAATGCTTTTAATTCGTCTTTAATAGTAGTTTTCATATATTTAATAAGTAAAAAAATATCAAGTTCTACATCTTCAAAAATTGTAAGTGTTTTATATTCAATATTTTTATTTCCACTTTTATTAAATACTGTTTTGACTAATCAAATACTTCCAGCTTTATTAACTTTAATTTCTATTTACATATTAATAAATTTAGATTATGAAAAATATATTTTTAAAAGTATAATAATTGGTTTAATCTTAGGATTAGCTAACATATTAAGAAGTGAAGGAATAGTAATTATTTTTTCTATATTATTATACTCAATATATTTAATATTTAAAAAACATAATAAAAACATATTTATTAGTTTTGTTATAATTTTTATATCATATATGATGATATTTAATATAAGTTCAACAATACTTATTAAAACCAATATAAGTACTAATGGACTTAAAAATATGAATCCAACCTGGAAATTTGTATTAGGCTTTAATTATGAAACTAATGGTATGTACAGTGATATTGACGCAGAAAGATATGCATTTAATAAAGATGAATCAAAAAAAATAGTATTAGAAAGATTAAAAGAATATGATAAAATTCCTATGTTGTTTTTAAAAAAATCTAAAATATTATGGCTTAACTCTGATTTATCTTGGTCTATTGGTCATATTCAAAATGTAAAAATATATAATATACTTTCTTATATTAATCAATTATTTATTATATTTTTTACTTTATTATCATTTGTTAGTTTATTTAATTTAAAAAAACTTGATAATACACAAATAATAACAACGCTTATATTAATTACTTATTTTTTTGTATACTTACTTATAGAAGTTATGCCAAGATATGCTTATAGTTTAGAAGTATTTCAAGTAATATTGTCTAGTATTGGACTTGATGTTATACTTCGAAAATTAAATAATTTACATACAAATTCATAAATGGTATAATATATGAGAGGGTGATAAAATGAGTATAAAAACACAAAGAATTGCTAGTAATATAGTTAAAGAATTAAGTTATATATTAGCTTATGAAGTAAAAGATGAAGATATAAAATTTGTAACAGTTAATGATTGTCATTTAGCCCCTGATCTTAGTTATGCTAAAATATATGTAACTGTATTTGATAAAAATAAAATAAATACAACTTTAAAAGCATTAAATGATGCTAAAGGATTTATAAGAAAAGAATTATCTTCTAGAGTTATAATGAGACATACGCCTGAATTAGAGTTTGTATATGATGAATCAATAGAATATGGTAAGAAAATCGAAAATATAATTGAAAAAATACATGAAGAAGACTAGATTGACATAAATATTTTCTGTGATATAATATTACCTAATTTAAAGGGGGAATATTATGTCTACATGTTCAGAATGTACATTTTTAAATCCAGATAGTTGTTATAAATCTTATGATTGTAAATATTGGTGTGAAGCAAGACTAGAGTATCATTATGCTAATGAACAAGATTGTTATAGATTTACACGTGCATATAGTAGAAGTGATAGTGTAGCTGATTCATTAAGAAGAAAAAGTGAGGAATCACAAAGATCATCTGGTTGTTTTATTACTACTATGGTTGTTGATATATTAAAACAAAATGATAAATCAGATGATATGATGAAATTAAGAGAGTTTAGAAATAACATATTGATTCAAAATGAAAAGTATAAAAAAGCTTTAGTGGAATATGATGTAGTAGGTCCAGAAATAGCTGTTAAGCTTATAACTGATTCTAATAAAGTACAAATAGCCAAAAATTTATATAATATGGTAATTTGTAATGTTATTAAATTATATGAAAAAAAAAGATATGATGAAGCAGTAGCATTATATGCTGATATGACATCTTTATTAGTAAGTGGGTATGGAATAACTAAAAGTGTTACAAAAGAGGAAGTTGATGAAGCTTTAATTACATCATCTGGGCACGGGAAATATGTAAAAAAATGGAATGTATAATTGACTAAATAAAATATATGTGTTATATTTGATATGTCATTTGATAGTGATTAATTAATAGTTATGTAATTGGTAATATAGAAAATTAGTGGTTGATGAAAACTAATCAAGATTACATAATAAGTTACAAATTATGAATCAAAACGATTACTCGCGTTAAGAGTTTAAGTGTATAGATATATCTATAAAATAAGGTGGTACCACGGGGAAACTCGTCCTTATGTTATAGGTATTTTTTTTGGAGGAAATATGAAAAAAATAATATTTGATTTAGATAACACATTAATTATGTGGAAAAGTGAGTATTATGATACATTAAATAAGACTTTAGATTATTTCAATATTAAATATGAAGAAAAAGATATATATAATTTAAAAAAAGCTGTGGATGATTATGAAAATAATTACAATATATATAAAGAAGAGCATATGTTAGAAATTTTTAAAAAATATACTTCTCTTAATTTACCTTTTAACTTTGTTACTGTATGGATAGAGTATCTTAAAAATTGTTATCCAAAAATACAAGATGAGGGTTTATTAGAAGTTTTAGAATATTTAAGTAAAAAATATGAATTAGTTGTTTTAACTAATTGGTTTACTAAATCTCAAAAAGAAAGATTAAATGGTTATGGTATTTTAAAATATTTCAAAGATGTAATTGGTACTGATAATGTTTTAAATAAACCTAATAAAGAAGCTTTTATTAAAGCTTGTGGAAATACAAAAGTAGAGGATTGTATTATGGTAGGAGATAATTTTAATATAGATATACTAGGTGCTTATGAGGTTGGATTAGAAGCAATTTGGTTAAATTTAAAAGGGATTGTACCAAAAGAAAAAATTAAAGTAAAACAAATTAAAAGTTTAGTAGAGTTAAAGGAGTGTTTATAAAAATTATGGAATTAAATAGTTATATAGATTATACAAATTTAAAAGCTTATGCTACATTAGAAGATATTAAAAAATTATGTGAAGAAGCAGTAAAATATCATTTTGCATCTGTATGTGTAAATCCAGTATATGTAAAGACTGCTAAAGAATTATTAAAAGGATCAACTGTACTTGTAGATACTGTAGTAGGATTTCCATTAGGAGCCCAAACTTTAGCTACTAAGGAATATGAGGCTATTGATGCTGTTAATAATGGTGCTGATGAAATAGATATGGTAATTAATATTGGTGCTGTTAAAAATAACGATTTTGAGTATGTTAAAAAAGAAATTGAAGATATAAGGGATGCAATTGATGGCAAAACACTAAAAGTTATTATTGAAACTTGTTATTTAGAGGATGATGAAATAAAAAAATTAACTGAAATTTGTAATGATACATTCGTTAATTTTATTAAAACATCAACAGGATTTGGTACTCGTGGAGCAAGTATTCATGATATAGAAATAATAAATAAATGTAAAAATGACTTACTTGAAATTAAGGCAAGTGGTGGAATTAACTCTTTAGAGGATGCAGAGGCATTCATTAATATGGGTGTTATGAGAATAGGTACTTCAAGTGGTGTAGAAATAATGAATGGAACACACAAGTGTAATTGTGACCATTGTGATTGTGAAAATTAGGAGGATTTATGAAATTATACGATGAATTAAAATGGAGAGGACTTATTAAAGATGTAACAAGTCCAGAATTAGAAGAAAAATTAAATAATGAAAAATTAACTTTTTATATAGGAACAGATCCTACTGCAGATTCTTTACATATTGGTCATTTATCTAGTTTTTTAATTTCTAAACGTCTAGCAAATTATGGACATCATCCAATTTTATTAATTGGTGGAGCAACAGGTAGAATAGGTGATCCACGTCCAACTACTGAAAGAGAAATGAAACCAGTAAGTGAAATTGAAAATAATATAAAATGTTTAACAAAACAAGTAAAAGAATTATTTGGATTTGAAGTTGTTAATAATTACGATTGGTCTAAAGATATCAATTTTATAGATTTTTTAAGAGATTACGGTAAATTTTTCAATATCAATTATATGTTAGATAAAGATATAATAAGAAGAAGATTAGATACTGGTATTACTTATACAGAATTTTCATATATGATTATGCAAGCGTTAGACTTCTTACATTTATATGAAGAAAAAAATTGTACATTACAAGTAGCTGGATCTGATCAATGGGGTAATATTACAGCAGGCGTTGATTTAATTAGAAAAAAAACTGGTAATGAAGCATATGCATTTACTATGCCTTTAGTAACAGATTCTACAGGTAAAAAATTTGGTAAAAGTGAAGGTAATGCTTTATGGTTAGATGAAAGTAAAACATCTAGTTATGAATTATATCAATTTTTAATTAATGCAGAAGATGAAAAGATAATTGAATATTTAAAAATATATACATTCTTAACAAAAGAAGAAATAGAAAAAATAGAAAAAGAACATTTTGAAAAACCAGAATTAAGAATTGCTCAAAAAGAACTTGCTAAGAGCATCATTACATTCCTACATGGTGAAGAATCATATAATAGAGCTTTATTTATAAGTGAAAGTCTATTTAGTGGTAATATAAAAGATTTAACAAAAGAAGAGATTTTAACTGGTTTTAAAGGTGTACCACAATTTAATTTTGAAAATAGTAATATTTTAGATTTGTTAGTAAATAATGATATATGTACTTCTAAACGTGAAGCAAGAGAGTTTATAAAAAATGGTGCAATTTTAATAAATGGTGAAAAAATAACTGATGAAAATACTATTGTTACTGATGAAATGTTACATTTAGGAAGTTTGCTAATAGTAAGAAAGGGTAAGAAAAAATATTATTTGGGAATAAAAGGTGAATAATCATCTTTTATTTTAATTTATTTTATTATATAATAAATTAAGGTGATAGAAATGGAATACAAAATAACTTTAAAAGATGAATTTGATACAATTGAATTAGCTGAAAATTTAGAATCTGAAAAATTTCCTAATATGATTATTTGCTTAAATGGTGAGTTAGGAAGTGGTAAAACTGTATTTACTAAAGGATTTGCTAATTCACTTGGAATAAAAGATACGATTACGAGTCCAACTTTTTCTATAATTAAAGAATATGATGGAGAATTACCTTTATATCATATGGATGTATATAGACTTGATGGAAATCATGAAGGTGTTGGAATAGAAGAGTATTTTAATAAAGGTGGAGTCGTAATTATTGAATGGGCAGATACTATAAAAGAAATATTACCAGACAATAGATTAGATATATATTTTAAAGTTTTAGATGAAGAAAAAAGAGTTTTAACTATTAAACCACATGGAAAAGAATATGAAGAGTTATGTGAGGCTGTATTATGAAATATTTATTTATAGATACTTCATATAGTTTTATAATATCTATAATTGTTGATGATAAAATTGTTTATTACAATTCTTTAAATAATACATTAACTTCATCAAAAATAATGTCTATATTAGATTTGGGGTTATCTAATGCAAATTTAAAATTAAATGATATAGATAAAATATTTATTGTAACTGGTCCTGGTAGTTTTACTGGTATTAGAGTAGGTGTAACTTTAGCTAAAACTATAGGATACTTATTAAATATTCCTTTAATAGAATTAAGTGAGTTAGAATTTTTAGCTACAACTAGTGTAGATACTAAATATGTAGTTCCTATAATAGATGCTAGACGTGGATATGTATATGGTGGAATTTATGATAATAATTTAAATGTAATATATAAAGATTCACATATATTATTAGAAAATTTAAAAGAAAAAATAGATGATACATATACATTTGTTGATAATTGTTTAAATGTAGATTTATTAAAAATTATTAAAAAACACGAATTTGATGAGGCTAAAAATCCACATTTATTAGTTCCTAATTATTTAAAAAATACAGAGGCGGAAGAAAAATTAAATGATAAAAGAGACTAATGATATTTCCTATTTAAATACTTTATCTAGCTATAATATTACCTTGAATGCTTTTTCTCATATACTTATATATGCAAAAGATAATGAAATTTTAGGCTTTTTAGATTATAGCAAAATGTATGAAAATATGGAAATTAATTATATTTACGTTAAGGAAGAGTATAGAAAAAAAGGCGTTGCTACAGAGTTATTAAATTATATGATTACTACTAATAATTTTAATAATATAACATTAGAAGTAAATATTAAAAATTTAAATGCAATTAATTTATATAAAAAGTTTGATTTCAAAATTATTAATATAAGAAAAAATTATTATAATGGTGTAGATGGTTATTTGATGGAAAGGAGTAATATATGAAAATACTTGCAATAGAATCTTCTTGTGATGAAACTAGTATGAGTGTAATAGAAGATGGTTATAAAGATTTAGGAACTGTTATATTATCTCAAATAGATATACATAAGTTATACGGGGGTGTAGTTCCTGAAATTGCATCTAGAGCTCATGTAGAAAATATAACTATAGTACTAGAAGAAACTTTAAAGAAATGTAATTTAACTATGGATGATATAGATGCTATAGCAGTTACTTATGGCCCTGGTTTAATAGGTTCTTTATTAATTGGTGTAATATCTGCTAAAACAATAAGTTATGTATATAATAAACCACTAATTCCTGTTCATCATATAAAGGGGCATATATATGCTAATAATTTAGTTAAAAGACTAGAATTTCCCCTTATTGCTTTAGTTATAAGTGGTGGTCATACAGATTTAATATATATGGAAAAGGATTATAGTTTTAAACGTATTGGTGGAACATTAGATGATGCAGTAGGAGAATGTTATGATAAAGTTGCACGTATTTTAGATATTCCATATCCAGGTGGTCCTAAATTAGATAAAATGGCTCATATTGGAAAAGATACTTATAATTTACCAATTCCTCTTAATGATAATAGTTATAATTTTTCATTTAGTGGTTTAAAATCTGCTGTAATAAATTTAGCTCATAATGAACTACAAAGAGGTAATACTATTAGAAAAGAAGATTTAGCTTGTTCATTTCAAAATAGAGTTGTTGATATATTAACTAAAAAAACAATTAAAGCATTAAAAGAATATAATGTTAAAAATTTAATAGTAGCAGGTGGTGTATCGGCAAACCTAGGTATAAGAGAAAGTCTAGAGAAAGCTTGTGAAATAGAAAATATTAATTTAACTTTCCCACCTATAATATATTGTACTGATAATGCAGCTATGATAGGTGCTGCAGCTTATTACGCATATAAAGAAGGAATAGTAGCAGATTTAGATTTAAATGCTAAAGCTTCTATTAGTATAGAAAATTAGTGTAAAAAAGCTTGTCATTTTAATTGCTTTGTGATAGTATACTTAAGCAAGGTGATTATTATGACGTTGAACGAATTTATATTATATTTAGAATCAAATGAAAACTTAGATGATTGTATGAAAAATACTATTATAAAAATAACTGTGGATAATTTAGAAAATAAAATTGTATCGCTTATTATTGATCGATATAATTTATATAAGAATAATTCTAATGTAGCAGTTATGAGTAAAAAAGTTCAAAAAGTAGAAAATGGATTAGTTGTTAGTGATTATAAAAAAAATTATAAATATAATTTGCCAGTAAAAAAAGAGGTTTATTTTGGAAATAATTTAATCAAAGAATCTTATGATAATATATCAACAGGATTTCCTGAAATATCATTAATGGATAAATATAGAATTGATAATAGTATTACATATGAGATAGATCAAAAAGAATATTTTACTAAGTTTTTAGAAGATAATTTAAAAGACAATTTAGATTTATATATGACTACAGTTTTAAGTTATTATGAATCATTTAAAGTAAAAAAATAGTTCCTTAATGGAACTTTTTTAAGTAAAAAAGTTTACAAACATATATTTGTTGTGTATAATATTTGGTATAAATATTAATTATAAAGATGGTGATATAATGGATAAAATAGTTATTAGAGGAGCTAGAGAAAATAATTTAAAGAATATTGATATAGATATTCCTAAAAATAAGTTGACAGTGTTAACAGGTGTATCGGGTTCTGGTAAAAGTAGTTTAGCTTTTGATACAATTTACGCAGAAGGTCAAAGAAGATATGTTGAGAGTCTATCTAGTTATGCAAGACAATTTTTAGGTCTTACACATAAACCTTTAGTAGATTCTATAGAGGGATTATCTCCTGCTATTAGTATAGATCAAAAAACTACTAGTAAAAATCCGAGAAGTACTGTTGGAACTGTTACAGAAATTTATGATTACTTACGACTTTTATTTGCACGTGTGGGTGTTCCTTATTGTCCTATACATAATAGACCTATAACAAGTCAATCTATAGAAGAAATGACAACACAAATAATGAATCTAGAAGTAGGAACTAAAATAAGAGTATTATCTCCAGTAGTTCATGGTGAAAAAGGAACTCATAAAGATTTACTTACTAGGTTATTAAATGATGGTTATATAAGAGTAATTATCGATGATGCTGAATATGAGTTAACAAGTGAAATTAATCTAGAAAAAAATAAAAAACACAATATAAATGTTGTTATAGATAGATTAATAATGAAAAATGAAATTAGAAGTAGATTATATGAAGCTATAGAAAATGCTTGTAAATTATCAAATGGTAAATGTGTAATTGATGTTATAGGTTCTTCTAGTATAGTTATGAGTGAAAAATATGCATGTCCTGATTGTGATTTTTCACTACCTGAATTGGAACCAAGAATGTTTTCTTTTAATGCACCATATGGAGCATGTAAGGAATGTAAAGGCCTTGGTATAAAAATGAAAATAGATGAAGATTTAGTAATTCCTGATAGATCTAAGTCTATTAGAAATGGTGGAATAGTAGCTATAAATGTTGATGAAGGAAATATAATATTCACACAAATTAATACAGTATGTAAATATTATGATATTGATATGGATATTCCAATTATGGATATAGATAGAGAAAAACTTGATATCATACTTTATGGTAGTCCTGATATATTAGAGTTTAATTATGTTTCTAAAAATGGTAACACTAGAAAACAAAATGATTATTACGAAGGTATAATTACTAATTTAGAACGTAGATATATGGAAACTAAATCTGGATGGATAAGGGATTGGATAGAAGGTTTTATGACTGAACTTGAATGTCCAAGTTGTGGTGGTTCAAGACTTAATGATGATGTTTTATCTGTCAAGATAGATAATAAAAATATTTATGAGGTAACACTTTTAAGTATAAAGAAATTATATGAATTTATTAAAAATTTAAAATTAACTCCTGAAAAAGAAGAAATTGCAAGATTAATTATTAAAGAAATAGAAAATAGATTGAGTTTTTTAATTAATGTTGGACTAGAATATTTGACTTTATCAAGGGCTGCTTCTACATTATCAGGTGGGGAAGCTCAAAGAATTAGACTTGCCACACAAATAGGATCTAAATTAACTGGTGTTTTATATGTTTTAGATGAACCATCTATTGGTTTACATCAAAGAGATAATGAAAAATTAATTAATTCATTACTTGAAATGAGAGATTTGGGAAATACTTTAGTAGTTGTTGAACACGATACCGATACTATGCTAGCAAGTGATTATTTAGTTGATATAGGTCCTGGTGCTGGAATTCATGGTGGATATGTTGTTGCTGAAGGTACACCAAAAGAAGTAATGGGAAATAAAAATAGTTTAACTGGGAAATATTTAACCGGGGAGTTAAAAATAGATGTTCCCTTAAAAAGAAGAAAGGGAAATAAAAAATTTATTGAAATTAAAGGTGCTAAAGAAAATAATTTAAAAAATATAAATGTTAAAATACCACTTGGTACATTAACTTGTATAACAGGTGTATCAGGTAGTGGTAAATCAACTTTAATTAATGAAATACTATATAAAAATATTAAAAATAAATTATATAAATCAAAAGAAAAACCTGGAAAATGTAAAGAAATTTTAGGTCTTGAAAATATAGATAAAGTAGTTGATATATCACAAACTCCAATAGGAAGAACTCCAAGAAGTAACCCTAGTACTTATACCGGTGTGTTTGATGATATAAGGGATGTTTTTACGCAAACTAAAGAATCTAAAATAAGAGGATATGATAAATCAAGATTTTCATTTAATGTAAAAGGTGGAAGATGTGAAGCTTGCCAGGGTGATGGTGTTAAAAAAATAGAAATGCATTTTTTACCTGATGTTTATGTTCCTTGTGAAGTATGTGGTGGAACTAGATATAATACAGAAACATTGCAAATAAAATATAAAGGAAAAAATATATATGATGTACTTGAGATGCAAGTAGAGGAAGCTTATGAATTTTTTGAAAATGTTCCAAAAGTAAAAGAAAAATTAAAAATGCTTATGGATGTTGGATTATCATATGTTAAATTAGGACAAAGTGCACCTACACTATCAGGAGGAGAGGCTGCAAGAGTAAAGCTTGCTAAAGAACTTCAAAAAAAACCAACTGGAAAAAGTTTATTTATATTAGATGAACCAACAACAGGACTTCATATAGATGATATTAAAAAATTATTAACTATTTTACAAAGGATAGTTGATAATGGTGATACGGTACTTGTTATAGAGCATAATTTAGATGTTATAAAAGTAGCTGATTATATTATAGATTTGGGTCCTGAAGGTGGAGATTTAGGTGGTAAAGTAATAGCAAAAGGAACTCCAGAAGAAATCTGTAAAGTAAGTGAAAGTTATACTGGAAAATACTTGCAACCATATTTAAAAAAGTAAACATCAGTTTACTTTTTTTGCATTATATTTATTATTTCATCAAAGTTATCATCTGTAGCAATTATATTTTTATGAATTTCACCACATTTTTCACATTTATATATAATTTTATATGTATCTTTAAATTTTTCAATATCAATAGGAACCAGTAATCCCATACATTCATTAGCTCTATCACCTGGCATGATATCTAAGTGTTTAGAATAAAGGCAATATGGACAGTGATCCCTAGCTGTATAATTTAATTTTTTAACTTCTTTATTACAGTTTTCACATATAAAATTTTCATCAATCATATTAAATCTTTTCATAACTCACCATATATATTTTTACATTTTAAATTGATATTGTCAATCTATATTTTTATGTTATAATATTTAGGACTGGATGTGTTTTTATGAAATTTTTTAAATCTTTTTTATTTTGGATGATAACAATTATATATTATGAGCTTTTATTTTGTATATTAAATAAAAATTATGAAGCATCAAATATTTTAAATATTATAATATTTAGTTTATTATTTAGTTATTTATTTAGTTTTACTAAAAGTAAGATATCAAAATTAATTATAACTTTTATATGTGGTTTTTATTATAGTTTGCAGTGTATTTTTAATACTATATTTAAGACTTATTTTTCAATTTCAGTGCTTACTATTTCTGATCAAGTAAATAGTTTTAAATCCGATTTAGTAAGGTTTATTATAGAAAATATATTTATAATTATTTTATTTTATATTCCTTTTATATTTATATTAATCTATAGAAAGAAAATTAAATTTTATAAATTTGAAAAAATGGATATTTTATTTGGTATTTTATTAATAATTCCTATATTTAGTATTGTAGGTTTTGATATTTTATACACAAAAGGTATTGATAATTCATCATATGAGCTTATATTTAATACATATAATAATGATTTAAATGTAACAAAATTTGGAGTTTTACCTAGTTTAGTTTTAGATATAAAAGAAAAATTTAATACGCATGAATCTGATTTTATATATGTTTCAAAGGAACCTGAAGAAACTATAAAAGAATACGGATATAATAAATTAGAATTAAATTTTAGTGATACAAATAATAAAAATATCAATTTAATAAATGATTATATAAAAAATTTAGAGCCAACTAAAAAAAATGAATATACTGGTATGTTTAAAGGATATAATTTAATATATATAACTGCTGAGAGTTTTAGTGAAATTGGTGTATCTGAATCTCTTACGCCAACTTTATATAAATTAGTTAATTCGGGATTTAAGTTTACTAATTTTTATACTCCAGTAAATTTGAGTACAATAGGTGGTGAATTCCAATCTTTAACTGGTTTATTTGCTGATTTTTCTATTCTTTCAACATGGAGAAGTGGTAAGAATTCATTCCCATATGGATTAGCTAATGTATTTAAGGATAATAATTATAATACTTATGCGTATCATAATAATGGTTATTCATTTCAAGATAGAAATTTATATTTAAAATCTATTGGATTTGATAATTATAAAGGTTGTGGTAACGGTTTAGAAGATTTAATAAATTGTAATATATGGCCAGAAAGTGATTATGAATTATTTGATAAAACTTTTTCGGATTATGATTCAAATACTCCTTTTTTAGCTTACTATATGACTGTTTCAGGACATTTTGAATATAACTTTAAAAGCAATGCAATGGCTAAAAAATATGAATATTTGGTATCTGATTTAAATTATGATACTGATACTAAAGCGTATTTAGCTACGCAAATTGAGTTGGATAGGGCTTTAGAAAATTTAATTAATAAATTAACTGAAGCTAACTTGTTAGATAAAACAGTAATTGTCTTGCAGGCTGATCATTATCCATATGCTCTAGATTTATCTAAAATTAATAGTGTATCTTCTTATGAAAGAGATGATGTAGTTGAAATAAATCATAATGCATTAATAATTTGGAATCCTAATATAGAAAGTAAAGATATAACTAAAGTATGTATGTCGATAGATGTAATTCCTACTATCTATAATTTATTTGGTATAGAATATGATTCTAGGTTGTTTGTTGGAACTGATATATTCAGTGATTCTTTAGGACTTGCTTTTTTTACCAATAAAAGTTTCGTTGTAAAAGAAGGAACATATTTTGCTAAAAACAACAAATCTACTATAAATGGTGTAGATTACTCTTATATAAAAGATATTAGTTCAATAGTTAATAATAGAATTAATATGAGTAAATTAATTATAAGTACTAACTATTATGATTACTTGTTTAATAAAAACTACTAAAATGTAGTTTTTTTAATATAATTAAATAGGTGATTATATGGTAAGATTTTTTTTCTTTTTAATTGGATTTGGTCTTACTATAATAGGAAGTATATATATAATAATTTATCTTAATTTAACTACAATTGGGTATAATTTTTTAGAATATGTTAAGTTTATTATTAGGAGGGTTGAATGTCTTAACTTTATATTTGGTATTATAATTATGTTTTTAAGTTTAAACAAGGAGGATAAAAATGAATTATATATACGACATTTTACTAAATTTTAATGATAATTTGTATGATACTTTTGAGTGGAATAAGACAGATACTATATTTCATGTAAGAAAAATACCGCTTTTTAAAATAAATACTAAAACAATGAGAATGTTTTTAAATACTAAAGTAAAATTTGATAAAATGTTTTTAGATAAGACTTATAAAAAAACTGAATTTTTCAACAAAGTTAATTTTGATTATTGTTTTATACTTAGTGATTGCATAGAT
Source organism: uncultured Bacilli bacterium (assembly GCA_934169415.1). Classification (GTDB taxonomy): domain Bacteria; phylum Bacillota_I; class Bacilli_A; order RF39; family UBA660; genus Faecisoma. The sequence goes on along the minus strand of CAKPNP010000009.1, from coordinate 9,226 downwards.
GCAATTGCATTTAAAGTATCTAAGGATAATGTAAAATATAGTAGACTTTTACCAGATGAAGAAAAAGATACTTTAGAATATTCAAAATCATTAAAAGAAATAAATATAGATGTATCAAAAATGGGAAAAATAAAAAAAGATAATTTTAAAACTAGAAATGAATTAAAAATTAAAAAATATATAAATAAAAAAATAAATTTATTAATAAAAAACAATGATATAGAAAAATTAACATATTTATATTTAGACTGTTTTAATAAAGAATTTGTGGATTCTTCCAATTTTATTAAAGAGATTAACAGTAATTGGAATAATGTATATTTAAAATTGTATGAAACGCTTAAGCTTATTGAGACTAGATAAGCTTTTTCTTTACAGTTTTTTTTAAAAATGTTACAATTAACTAAGGTGATTGTATGTCTTATTTAGTTACAATTGATAATTTTTCTGGTCCTTTAGACTTATTATTACATTTAATAAAACAATCAAATATAGATATTTATGATATAAAAATAGAAGAGATTACAAAACAATATTTAGATTATATAGAGACTATGAGTAATATGAATTTAGATATTGCCTCATCTTACTTAGTAATGGCTTCTGAATTAATTGAAATGAAATCTTCTTATTTGTTACCAAAAAAAGAAAAAGAAGTTGATGAATACGAGGAGGATCCTAAAGAAAGATTGATTAAAAGACTTGTTGAATACAGAAATTATAAGGAAGCTATAGAAAAATTTCACGAATTAGAAGTTGATAGACAAAATTATTATACTAAACCTTCTAGTGAATTATCTGATTTTGAAAAAAGTAATAAACTTCCAACTGATGTTGATCTTTCAGATTTATTAGATGCTTTTTCTAAATTTTTATCTAGAAAAGAAATAGAAAAACCATTGAATACAAAAATTACAAATAAAGAATATTCAATACAAGAAAGATCTTCTGAAATCAAAAATTTAATTAAAAAAAGTAAAAAAGTATCTTTTAATGATTTATTTACTGTTAGAACTAGAAGTTATATTGTAATAACATTTTTATCGATTTTATCTTTAGCCAAAAATAATGAGATAAATATAAAACAAGATAATAATTTTGAGGAGATACTTTTATGTGAGGTGGGTTATGAATTTTAATAGTGTAGTAGAAAGTATTTTGTTTGTTGTTGGTGATGAGGGAATAACTTTAGAAAGTTTATCTAAAATTATTGAAAAGGATAGTGAATTTGTAAAAGAAGTACTTAAATCTTTAGCGCTTACTTATAAAGATTCAAATAGGGGAATAGATATAGCTTTATTTGGAAATAGATATAAATTAGTAACTAAAAAAGAATCTAGAGAATATATTCAAAAGCTAGTTGATATAGATAGTGATGAGAATTTATCTGAAAGTTCATTAGAAGTTCTTGCAATTATTGCATATAACCAACCAGTAACTAGAGTTATGATTGATGAAATAAGAGGAATAAGTAGTTCATATCTTGTTAGAAAATTACTATATAAAAACTTAATTTGTGAAGTTGGAAGAAGTGAACTAGCTGGTAGACCTATATTATATGGTACTACACAACTTTTCTTAGATTATTTTGGTTTAACTGATATAAAAGATTTACCTAAACTAGAAATAGAAGAAAAAGATGAGGTAAAGGATTTGTATAATTCTAAATATAATGAAGAAAACGTATAGTTTTTCTTTTTTTAATGGTATAATTATTGTGTGATGTATGATGAAAAAAGTATTTAAGTATTTAATCTTGATTTTTATATTTTTATTTTTAAGTTTTTCTTTTGTTTTGGTACTTAATGATAATAAGCTTGAAGTTGATTATAAAAGTAATATGCATATTAGTTATCCTGTATTTAGTAATGATATAGACTTAGAAATTCAAAAATATATAGAAAATGAAAAAGAAGAATATATTAAAAAATTTGATAATAGCTTAGATAGTTATTTAACTATAGATTATGAAATAACAAGTTTAAGTTACATTAAAACTATTAATTTTAAAACTAGTACTAAAAACTATACTAAGTATTATACTATATATGTAGATAACAATACTAAAAGTGTAGTAGAATTTAAGTCTTTATTTAAAGAAGATGGATATAATAAATTATTAGAAATATTAAAAACTTATAATAAAGATATAAAAGAATTTAATAATATATATTTTAATCAAAATAGTATAGATGTAATGGTTGATTCTAAAATAAATATAAGCTTTAGTGAGTTAAAAGATATATTTAAAGATGATATTTTATATATTAATTCTAAAAGAGATATTTCTAAATTTAAAGATAAAAAATTAATAGCATTTACATTTGATGATGGTCCTAATAATAAAACAACACTTTATTTGTTAGATAGATTAGATAATTATGATGCTAGAGTAACATTTTTTGTTGTTGGAAGTAGGGTTAATTCACATAAAGAATCATTAATAAAAGCTTATGAACAAGGTAATCAAATCGGTAATCATAGTTATAATCATCCTAATTTATCTAAATTAGAATTTTCTAAAATAGAAAGTGAAATTATGAATACAAATGAGGCTGTTAAAAATATAACAGGTGAGTATCCTAATCTAATAAGACCACCGTATGGATCTTATAATAGTGATGTTAAAAAAATAGCTAATATGCCAATTATACTTTGGAATATTGATACACTTGATTGGAAATATAGGGATAAAGATAAAGTAGCTAAAACAATTATAGAAAATGCTAAAGATGGATCAGTCATATTACTTCATGATTTATATCAAAGTTCAGTAGAGGGCGCATTACTTGCTATGCAAGAGTTATATAATGACGGCTATGCATTTGTAACTATAGATGAGATGTGTATATTAAAAGGTATTACATTAGAAAATAGTGTATATAGAAATTTTAAATGATAAATTTATTGATACATTATAATAATTTATGTTATAATGTATTTGCAATTGCTTGTGTGGCGGAATTGGTAGACGCACAGCACTCAAAATGCTGCGGTTTTACGACCATGAGGGTTCGATTCCCTCCACAAGCACCAAATATAAAAATAAAGCCTATAAAATATAGTATGTGGGGAAAATCCCACAAGAATAATCTTAAGTGCTAATTTAGTGGGATATTAGTGGGAATGACTTCGATTTAATTCACAAAGTTATATAAATTGATTTAAAGTGAAACTAGTTGAAACTCAGTGAAAATGCTTATATTTCAATGGAAAATACTTGTATTCACAAATTACCTCGTATTTCTCAAAATCCACTGGTAGCAATACCGTGTCGGTTCAAGTCCGGCCTCTGGCACCACTAGAAAATCTGTTCGAACTATTCGAACTTTTAGATAGATATCAATCAGAAATCATAGAAAGGTGAAATCTATGATTAATTTTATACAGGTTGATGACTTAATAAATGAAAAATGATATAATTATTTACGAAAAAAAGACAATACCAGGTGATGTTTTATGGATTATTATTATATTAATAAGAAAGATTTAAATTCTAATTATTTTCATTTTACAGATAGGAAAAATTTAAAATCCATTAAGTCTAAAGGATTATTACCTAATATAGGTAATAATGCAAAAAATATAGAAAAAACTAAAAAAGTATTTTTTGTAGAGGGGTTAGATAATTTGGTAATTTTATTTGATTGTTGGATTAATGCTTTATATTATATTCCTGTTATCCCTTTTATTTATAAATTAGGAGCTTTTTTCTTGAGACATAAGTGGTTTCCCAATATAATTGGTGATAGTTATTTTAAAATTTTAAAAGTAAGCAAATTACATCAAAAAAGAGCTTTTAAAAGGTTAGATAAAATGTTGGATAATGGAATACTTTTAAAATTAGATTTAGAAGAAAATATTGATTTTATATATGATGATATAGATGAAATAAAATCTCGTGGTTATACTAAAAAGCATTTAGAAATATGTGGTTATTCTCCAAAATATTCAGATTTAAATAGTAATATAATGGATAAATGGAATATGCATACTTTAACTAATTATATAGTTAATCCTAAAAAAATAAAGGTTTGTTATTTGGAAAATGATAGTTCTAACCTTAGAGATATATTTAACTATTGTTTAAAAAATACTAAAATAGATTATAAAAATATTTGCCCAGAATTATGTGCTTATTTAAAATATAAAGGTTATAGAAATGTATAAAGTAGGAAAAAGTAATATTAAAAATATGGATACTAATTATTTGATTGAAATAGGCTTTAAGAAAAATCAAATTAATTTAATTTATAATTTAGTAAATAAAGTTATTGAAAAACAAATATATTCTAAAATTCATTATCCATATCATAATATAGCACAAGATGATCCTGAAATAAAAATTACTACTTTTCTAATTGACAATGGTAATGCTAAAAAATTAGTAAAAAATATAGAAAAAATTTTTAATTAATTATTTGAATTATATTTGCATTAATTAGTAATTATTACTTATAAATTTATGCTTAGTGGTTGTTATACTTTCACTAAAAGTGTACTATAAATCTTTATTATCCTGTTGAATTAGATGGAGAAAGTTTTATTTATAAAATCATCCTATTTATAAAAAGTAAGAAAGACCAACCATTAAAGTTGATCTCGACGATAAATTGTAATTTATTAACAATTATATTCATGTATTAATTTATCTGGGAATAATTTTAAAAATTCTTTTATGGCATCAACATAATCTTTCAAATCTTCATCAGAAATATTCAAAGTTGCATCAATAATAGTATTTCTATACATGGCAAAAACATATTTTTTTGTTGTAAAATAGTCTGGCCTTTTTTCATTTAATTCTTTTTTAGATGTTCCTTCTGCATGTTTCAAAACATTTTGTAAAAGTCTTAATTCATTAATTTTATCATAAATATCTAAGTTTTCTATTTCAAAATTGTATTCATCAAACATTTTTATACATTGATTAAGATTCTTTAATGATAAATTTTTAATATATGGATCTCCAGTATGATATTCTTGTTGAAATCTACAAATTGCCATTATAAATTGTTCTAACATTTGATAAATTACATTAATATACATTGCTAAATTTCTATACTTCATGTTTAATACAAAATAATATATCTCTTGTCCTTTACCTTGAATTTCTAACATAGCATCATCTGGGGATAACGATTCTAATTCTTGTAAATTTTGTTCTAAATAATTTACATAATAATCTGCTTCGTTTAAGGGAGTATTATAAATATCTTTAATATTATTTATGTACGAATTATAAACAAAATCAATTTCTTTAATAAATTTTTCACAATTGTCATAAAAATACCACTCATCATATTTTGCTTTAGTAATATAAATCATCTCCGAATTGAATTTATTATTAGTTTTCTATTTTGCATCTAATGCATTTATATTTTTTATTTACCATATCAACAATCCTCAATTGCCACTCATAATTACAACTTGGACATTTCCACCATACTTTTTTTCCAGATCCACTCCCCACATTACTAGGAGTTAATTTACAATTTTTATCATAGTTCCAAAATTGTACTATGTCTGGATTTAAAGTTGCCAAATCATTAATACCTTTTACAATAATTTTATTAGAACAAATAGGGCAACCTGGACCATTATTTTTATCTATTATATATGCTTCGTATTCATGTCCTTTAGAACATATCCACCATACTTTTTTGTTTGAATTAGGCATAAAAACACTAGGTTCTAAATTATTATTTTTATCATAGTTCCATTCTTTCATAAGAATTATATTATCTACTAAAGATTTTTGTTTGTTCATACTATCACTTCTAATCTACAAATTACTATTTGTCTTTCAGTTTCTATTATATCATTTTTATTTACTTAAAATATTAAAATGTTGGTTAATTTTAATAAAATAATGTTATACTAATTTTAGTTAGTAGTTATTACTACCTATAATTTATTGCTTATAATGGTTGTTATACCAGAACCATAATGGCACCAAATATAAAAATAAAGCCATTAAGGCTTATAAAATATAGTATGTGGGGAAATTCCCACAAGAATAATCTTAAGTGCTAATTTAGTGGGATATTAGTGGGAATGACTTCGATTTAATTTGCAAAGTTATATAAATTGATTTAAAGTGAAACTAGTTGAAACTCAGTGAAAATGCTTATATTTCAATGGAAAATACTTGTATTCACAAATTACCTCGTATTTCTCAAAATGCTGCGGTTTTGCGACCATGAGGGTTCGATTCCCTCCACAAGCACCAGATTGACAGAAAACTCGGACACTTTCGTCCAGAGAGTAATAGATTACTAACTAGAAATAGCACTTAAAAATGATAAAACTTATATTATGGCTATAGGTGCAATTACAAATATTGCATTAGCAATCAAAAAAGAACCTAAAATAATAGATAAAATAGAAATAATTTGGTTAGGTGGACACAGCTTACTTCAAGATGATAATCTGGAATTTAATTTTAGGCAAGATATTGAAGCAGTAAAAATTGTATTTGAATCAAAAGTTAAGTTGACTGTAATTCCTTGTAAAAATGTGGCATCTAATTTAAGAACTTCAATATATGAATTAAATTATTACCTAAAAGATAAAAGTGAGTTGTGTAATTATCTAATAGAAAGATTTTATAATGATGGTTATCATGGAATACAAAAATCAAGAATTATTTGGGATGTATCAGTAGTAGCATATATGATAAATAAAAAATGGTTTACAAGTAAAAATATAAGTTGTCCAAATATTAAAGATGATACATCCTATGAAATGACTGTTAATAATCATAAAATAACAATGGTAAATTATATGGATGCTAATAAAATATATAATGATTTATTTAAAAAGTTAGGAGAATAAGCATGAAGTTAAAAGATGTAAATTTAAACAATATTAAGCTAGTTATTTTTGATTTTGATGAAACATTAGCTATTCATAAAGATAGTGATTTTACAAAACATCGAAGTGAAACTGAAGAAAGTTTTATAAATTGGTATTATAATGCATACACAGATCCAGAAAGCTTTTATGATGAAATAGAACCTTGTGTAAAGTCGGAAGTATTATATAATCTTGTTAGTGATTTAAGAAGTAGAAATATTAAAATGTATTGTTTATCGGGAATGAAGTTTTCATTTCACTTAAAGGCTAAACAAGCTTTTGTTAACAAATATTATGGCAAGGATATTGAAGTTATTTCAACATCTTTACAAGAATTAAAATTAAAAGGTGTAAAGATTCTTCAAAAAATAAATAATTGTAACTTAAATGAAATATTATTTATAGATGATAAAAGTGATGTTGTTGAGCTTTTAAATCAAAATGGGATAAAAGCCATAAATGTAGAGGATATAGAGTTATAGGAGTTGTTATGAAATTAACTAGTATGGATGCAAGAAATTTATTGGAAATAGAAAGAAAAAATGCTAAAGATGATAGGTGGATAGAACACTCTATATCTGTTGGAAATACAGCTGGAAGAATAGCTAAAGCATTAAGTGAAAAAGGTATTAGTATTGATGTAGATAAAGCTATAGCTTTAGGATATGTTCATGATATTGGAAAATATACTGAAGAATTCCATGGTCATGTTATGAGGGGATATAATTATTTAAAAGATAAAGGTTATGATTGCGAATATGCTAATGTGTGTTTAACTCATTCATATTTAAATAATGATATCACTTGCACTGCTGTAGGTATTCCTGATATTAATGCTAATCCTTTTTTAACAAATTTTATTATAAATCATGAATATACAATAGAAGAAAAATTAATAAATTTGTGCGATTTAATGTGTCCACAAGGTAATAAGATTTATACTGTGGATAAAAGATTAATTGATATAATGCTTAGAAGAGGCGCATATTCTAATACACAGTATCATGTCAAAGAAACATATAAATTAAAAGAATATTTTGATAATTTACTTGGATATAATTTATATGATTTATTTCCAGAAATTAAAGAAAATTTATAAAATAATAAGGAAATACAAAAAAGAAAGTAGATATTAAAAAATTGGCCTAAAGCAATTACTATTCCATATAAAGTATCAAAGTATTTAAATAAAAAATATGTACATGTGTTAAATAATAAAAAAATAGATATTTCAAGTTTTATAGATTAAAAAATATTCGAATTTTAGTTCGGATATTTTTTAGATAATTTAATGAATTTCTTTACATATTCCGCTATCAGGTACATAAAAACAATGACTTTTGTATCTACCTGATAATTTTTGATCGTACCATGTACTTCTACAACTTGCATTACCACTTGGTGCATAAAACCATAATGCATTGGTTGCAGGATAATAGTATTCACCTTTTAATATTCTATCTGTTAATTCTAATTCTTTAGTAGTTGGATTACTATAAAATAATGGACTTGATGTACCTGAAAATTGATTTTCTTGATATATTGCATCATACAATGAATTAATATTTTTAAATGTTAAGCAGTCAGCTAAAACTCGATTGACCACTACATTTCCAACCATTAACATACCTAAATTTCCTTCACCAACAGCTTCAGCTCTCATAATTCTTGCAAGCAATTCTCTTTCTTTTGTATTATATTTGACAATCATAAACTCACCTAGTGTATTATATGATTATATAATAAATTTTTATACAAAAATTAACTTTTTATTTCTTTTTCAATCCAGGTCATTATTACATTTACAATATAATTTATTTCTTCATCTGAAAGTGCATGATTCTTTTTGATATTATGAATTTTTTCTAAGCAGCTTCTACAACAACATCCAGTTGCATGCTGAGCGATAAATACTGGATGTACTTGCCTCATTGGTGTTTGATTTCCATCATTATTTGGATTTTCTTTAGCTATTCTTTTAGTTATTAAGTCAAAAGCATCACTTTTTATTTTGTCTAATCCTTTTTCTGTTACATAATCTTTCATTTTTTTATTTAAATGAAATGAACCTCTAAATTTATTTTTTGATAAAGAATTTAATAAGGCTTCAATATTATTCATAACCTCACTACCTTTTTTAATTATTATTAATTTTTTTCTTATATTTGCATCCACTAGTATAATTAGAACATCCAATAAATTTCCCATATGGTCCATTTTTAATAACTAGTTTTCCACCACAAATAGGACATTCCCATTTCTCATTTTTTAGTTTTTCCTCATATTTTTTTCTTAATTCAATTGCAAATTCTGATTCTTGATTTGAAAGGGTAAGTAAAAATACTTTTTTCTTTGCTCTTGTAAGTGC
>CAKPNP010000008.1 GCA_934169415.1 uncultured Bacilli bacterium | reverse complement strand
CATAAATCACCTCCTATAAGTTATATACGAAAAAAATCTCTAAAATCCTTTTTTTTAGAGAAACTTTTTTTAAAAAAATTTAAAAAAACAAGAAAAATTAATTTCTTGTTATCAAATTTATATATTTTATCTTAGAACTATGAGAGCCGAGAGGATGCTATAGACAAGACCGTAGGTGTTACCGAACGTAAATATGCTAACATATTATCTTCTAATGCTCTTATATTATAGTTTGTTAATGTACTATTGATTATACATTTTTTGTGATATATAAGCCAGTTTTTATTACAATTTATTTATGATATGTCTCATTATTTAGTATTTTAAAACTTCTATATATTTGTTCTAATAACATAATTCTAAATAATTGATGTGGAAAAGTAAGACGGGAAAAAGATAATTTAAAATTACTTAATTTTTTTATATCTTCGTGTAAACCAGTAGAACCACCTATTATAAAACATATATTAGAGTTATTAATTAAAGTTTTATCTATATGGTTTGCTAGTTCAACTGAATCAAGATTTTTACCTTCTATTTCTAAAGTTATAATATAATCTTTATCTATATGTTTTAGTATCTCATCTTTTTCATCATTTATATTGCTATCTTTTAATTCAATTAAATTAATTTTGGTATATTTAGTTAGTCTTTTTAAATATTCACTTTCTGCATCTTTTAAATACTTTTCTTTTAGTTTTCCTACACATATTATTTTTATCATAACGTCACCAACTCTGTAGGCTCATTTTGATTTGCTATATCTATATTTACATTTGAAATTCTTTTGCTTATTTCTTCTAAAGCTAATTCTTTTGTATTATTTTGCTCAGATAAATGAGCTAAAATGATTGTTTTTGTCTTATTTCCAACAAAATTTGATAAATAATATGCACTATCTTTATTAGATAAATGTCCTTTATCTGATAAAATTCTTTGTTTTGTATTATATGGATAGTTTGGATTTTCCATAAGACGAGTTACGTCGTGATTACTTTCAAATACATATGCACATCTATTTTTAAGTAAATCAAAATATTTATTATTGATGTATCCAGTGTCTGTTACATAAACAAAATCTTTACCATCACTTTCAAATACATATCCAACAGAATCTATTGCATCATGTGATGTCTTAAAATATGTTACTATAGTATCAGATAAATATACCTTACCTTCTAATATTTCATAATTAGTAAAATTAATCGTTTTAGATAATTCATCATATAATTTTTGTGTTAAAAAGACTTTTACGTTATGCCTTTTTACAAATACTTTTAATGCTGATACGTGATCCACATGGTCATGTGTTATAAAAATATTTTCTATATCATCTGGATTTATACCTAAACCTTTTAATTTTGTTTCTATATATAAATTAGTCATACCTGCATCTATTAAAGATTTAGTTTTTAAAGTTTCTACATAGGTACAATTTCCTTTTGAACCTGAAGCCAATACTGCTATTTTCATTTATATATACTCCATGGGTTTATTCTACAAAATTCACAACCCTTCCATACTTCTAAATGTAAATGTGGTCCTGTTGATTCACCAGTTGAACCTACATATCCTATTTGTTGTCCTCTTGAGACTGTATCACCAATACTTATTCCAGGTACAAATTTATTCATGTGTGCATAAAGTGTATAATAACCATTATTATGATTTATTACTATATAATTACCGAATGACCAATGATATCCACGAGTTATTACAGTTCCATTATTAGCAGCATAAACAGGAGAATTATAACCAGTACCAGCTATATCAAGACCATAATGGAAATGTCTTACAAATGTAATTGGATGAATTCTCCATTCATATCCACTTGTATTTGTCCATCCAGAATCAGTAGGCCATGCCCAGTTATTTAAATCACCAACATTAGGTATTACTTTTTCTCCTTTTACAACTATTTTATCAACAGTTGCTTTTAATATCTCTTTTCCTTTTGGTTCTACATAAACCGTATATCCATTTTCTATTTTTAATCTTTGACTAATTCTTTCTAATCCATCGTTTCCTGTTTGTTTAACTTTTTCATATCCAATATATTCATTATCATCATATTCATAAATAGTTTTATATTCACTTACCTTATCTTCTACTGAATATACTTCTGATACTACTTTTATTTGTGGATTAGTTTGTTTAATTAAAACCTTACTTCCCACTTTAATTAGTGAATTTTTATCTTTGTATTTAGGATTTGATATTAAAAATTCTTGACTACTAATCTCGTTTTCATAAGCTATATCTTCTATCATTTGTCCTTCTTTTACTATATACTCACTTGTAACAGGATCATTTCCATAAAGTAGGAATTGCGCTAAATCGATAGATGAGGTATATATTACTTCATTTACTGGTATTTGTTTTTCTTTTACTGTAATTGATTCATCTATATATACATTTTCTATATAAGTACCTGTTGTTTCAATTTCAGATTGTGTATTTTTTAAATAAGCAGAATAATTATCTGGTCCTAAATATGTTTCTATTACGCTTGTTATAGCTTTGGAAAAAATATCTTTATCTTTTACGTATACTACTGTTATTTTATCATTTTCCTTATTTGTTATAGTAAATTGGTAGCCCTTCATTGTAAAAGACTTTTTTTCTACTATTTTAGCATATATGTCACTAACACTAGTTATGTTAGTATTATAACTTACATTTTTTTCAATAGTTAAACCGTTGGGAGTATAAACATTTTCAATTGTATCCCCATCTTTTATTGTTATATCAACACATTTAGACTCTTTTTCATAATATTTTACATCTTCGCTATTATTTATTAAATTTATTACTTCTTCTTTATCTAATTCCTCACCACAGTAAGTTTTAGTTATATTTTTTATATTAATTAAATGTTCTGTTTTTTCTTCTATATAGTTATATAGTTCATTACTAGATAAAATGCTCCCTAAAAATTCACCATCTAAATATACATTATAATATTCATTTGGATAATCTTTTTTTTGAAATCCGTAACTAGTAAAAATAAGTAATATACCTATAAATAAGCTAATTATTATTCTTTTTATCATGCTGGTTCCTCCAAGGAATCATCTACAGAATTAAAAGTAGAAGTATTTGTTTTAAATATAAGTGGTATATCACAAACTGGTCCATTTCTGTGTTTTGCTATGATTAGTGTAGTTCTACTTGTATTTTCATCTACTAGTGCTTCTTTATCATAATAGTCTTCTCTATGTAACATTGCTACTATATCGGCATCTTGTTCAATAGATCCAGATTCTCTTAAATCTGATAGCATTGGTCTATTATCTTTTCTTCCTTTTGATTCTACACTACGTGATAATTGTGAAAGGGCTATTACAGGGACTTTTAATTCCATAGCCAAAGTTTTTAAATTACGAGATATTTCTGTTACTTCTTGTACCCTATTTCCTTTATATCTATCTGATCCTTGAATAAGTTGCAAGTAATCGATTATGATAATATCTAATCCATCTTTCATAGAAGCTAATCTTCTACATTTAGCTTTAATTTCACTTATTGTCATACCCGATGTATCATCTATATACATCTTTGTATCAGCAAGTCTTGAAATAGCCTCATTAACTCTTTTCCAATCTTCATTGTGTAAATTACCATTTTTTAATTTACCACCCTCTATTTGTCCTACTGATGCAAGCATTCTTGTAACTAATTGTTCACCGCTCATTTCCATATTGAATAAAGCAACTGTTTTACCACTTAAAGCTATATTAGTAGCTAAATTAAGTGCGAAGGCTGTCTTACCCATACCAGGACGTGCAGCTAAAATTATTAATTCATTAGCATGAAAGCCTGATGTAATTTTATCTAACTTATAAAATCCTGTTTGAATTCCTGTTATTTCACCTTTATTTTTAGATAATTTTTCTAAATCTGATTGAGTTTTAAATAACACATCTTGTATTGTTCTAAACTCTGTTCCTTTTCTTGTTTTGACAACATTTAGTATTCTTGATTCTGCAGTATCCAATATTTCGTTTATATCATTCTGTGAATTATAAGCTTCAGTAATTATTTCAGTACTTTCATTTATAAGACGTCTTAAAATAGCTTTTTCTTCTACTATTTTTATATATTCATCTATATTAGCTGCAGTTGGAACGCTTCTAGCAACTTCTGTTAAGTATTCTATTCCACCTATTTGATTTAGTTGATTTCTTTTTTTTAACTCTTCACTTACAGTCATTATATCAATTGGTTTATTTTCTTCTTGTAAAGAAGCTAAAACTGAAAATATTTTACTATGACTATCTAGATAGAATAACTTTTCTGATAAGCTTTCTATTGCCTTTTGTTGTGCATATTTAGATAAAAACATTGCACCTATTACGGCCTGCTCTGCTTCTATACTATTTGGAATTACTTTTTCCACTAAATCCACCTACTTTACCAAATTAATTTTTAAATCAGCTATTACTTGTTTATGAAGTAATACATGAACTACATGAGTTCCTAAACTTTGAATAGGTGAATCAATTTTAATTTTATTTTTATCAATATCTATTCCTAGTTTTTTTAATTCTTCATTTATTTGTTTAGTTGATACACTACCAAACACTCTATCCATAGCTCCTGTCTTCACTTTTATTTTAATATTTAACTTTTCTATTTTTTCTTTTAATACTTCACAGTCCTTTATTAATAAAGTCTCTTCTAATTTTTCTTTTTCTTTTTGTGTATTAAATTGTTTTAAATTACCATCAGTTGCTATAATGGCATATCCTTTTTTTACAAGAAAATTTTCTCCATAACCATCTTTTACTTCTTTTATTTCTCCTTTTTTTCCTTGTCCTTTTAAATCTTTTATAAAAATAACTTTCATTCTATCACACTTTCTAATTCTTTTAATACTTGTTCTATTGTTTTATTATTTATTTGAGTAGCAGCTTCATTTAAATGTCCGCCACCACCTAATTTTCTCATTACTTCTTCTACATTTACATTTCCTATAGACCTAGCACTTATACCTACTATTTTATTTGATATTTTACCTATTACATATGATGATGTAACATTTTCAAATTGTAATAAATTTTCCGCTATGGAAGCTAAATCTTGTTGTCTATAAATTTTATTGTCAGTTAAGCATATAGCTGTATTTTCATTATGCATATAACTTTTTTCAATTAACTTACTTTTTTTAATATAAGAATCCATAGATTCTTGAAGCAATTCCTGTTTTAATAAATTATCAATTCCAGTTTTAGTTAAAAAAGCTGCTGTTTCATATGTTTTATCAGTTGTTTTTAGCTTAAAATTATTAGTATCTATTTCAAGTCCAATAAGTAAGAATGTTGAAATAATAGGATTAATAGTTCTATTTAAATATCTTAAATAATTACAAACAAATTCTACTGTGGATGATAGATTAGAATTTATATATTCAAATAAATTTCCTTTTATATAATTACTACTTTTAATATGATGATCAATCAAAACTATGTTTGAATTATCTAATAATTTTTTTTCTTCTATAATATCTTCTTTATGTGTATCAAAAATAATAACTACTGTTTTATCATCTAATAATTTTAGTGATTTTAATTTACTAATTCTTTTAATGTTTAAATTATTTTGATCTAATATGTTAAAAGCTTTTTTTAATGAAATATCTAAATTTTTATCATCTACTACAATATAGCATTCTTTTTTAAAATTATTAATTGTATCACACATAGCTATACAAGAACCCATACCATCAAAATCTGGATTTTTATGAGTCATAAGTATAAATCTATCATATTTTTTTATTATGTTGGTAAGACTATTATATATTTGGTCCATAAAATCACCTATATCTAATTATACTATAAAAAGTAAATATTAAAAAGGTTAGAATTTATTTTTCAACAAAAAAACATTTAATTTTTTTATAAATGTTCTTTATTTCTTAATTTATTAGCTAGTTCAGTTATTTTTTTAAATCTATGATATAACCCTGATTTAGTAATATTTGTATCAGTTTCTATGCCTATTATTTCACTTAATTCTTGAAGTGAAGCATCTTTATATTTTAATCTATATTCTGCTACCAATCTTTCTTTTTCGTCTAATAAATCAAGTCCAAATTCTTTAATTATTAGTTCTATATCATTTACCTGTTGATTAGAAGTTTCAATTATTCTATCTACATTTGCTTGTTCACAATTATTTAATCTATTAGTCATATTAACATGATCTCTGTATATTCTTATATCTTCATAGTATAATACTGCATTATTACATGCAATTATTCTTAAGAAATCTCCTATTTTTTCAGCTTCTTTTATATAAACCATGTATTTATTTTCTCGTTTTAAAACTTTACTATTTAACTTATATGAATTTAATAGATCATTTATAAAATATGAATAATCACGATTATCTAATGAAAACTCTAAATGATATCTTGACTTTTTAGGATCATTTATAGATCCTCTCATTAAAAATACTCCCTTTAAATAACTTCTTTTAGATTCTTCATCATCTATTATATATTCTTTAGGAATTCCATTATCTCCTATACCAAGAATATCCTTAAAGTCTGTATTATTTATTTTAAGGATGTATAACATTTTCTTTTGATAATTATATCCTTTACGTAATGTTATAGTAGGATTAGTTTTAAGTAATTCTTTTATTAGTGAAAATAATAGCCTAGCTAAAGAATTATTTTCTGTTGCTATTTTATTTTCACTTTCTAGTCCAGTTGATATAATTGCAGATAACAAAGATATTTTCTCTAATTTACTAAATTCTTGCTTAGTTACCTCATTTTTTACATTTACAGTAAAAGACATAAATCCCTCCTACATTAATGATTTTTTTACATTTATTGCAGCAATTGTAGCTTCACTTACTGCTGTAGTTAATTGATATACATCTTTTTTTATTATATCCCCACAAGCATATATATAATCTATATTTGTTTGCATTTTTGAATTAACTATTACGTATTTATCACTTTTTTCTATTTTGTCTAAAAAATCTGTATCAGGAATATTTTCCATAGATACAAATACACCATCAACTTCAAATACACCAGATGTAGTATTTATTTTTTTTACTAAATTATCCTCTTTTTCGAATTTATTTATTTTAGTATTTTCATATATAATAACATTTTTAATATTTTTTAATTTGTCTTTTAAATATTCTTCGCCTTCTAATATACTAGAAGAAAATAAATATACTACACTTGCAATATTCGATAAATAAATTGCATCGTTAATTGCCTCATTATTACCACCTATAAGTGCTACCGTTTTATCTTTATAAAAATTAGCATCACATAAAGCACAATAACTTAAATTTAAAATATCATTATCTTTCTTTGTATTTCTTCCTATAGCTAAAATAACTCTTTTAGCTTCTATTTTTTCAATATCTGTAGTTATTATATTGTCTTTAATTGATATTACTTTACCATATTTATATGAAATTCCTAAAGATTTTATTTGTTCATATAAATTAGAAGCTAAAGTAGGACCTGATATACTTATAAATCCAGGATAATTTTCTATTTTAGCTATTTTATTTAATAAGCCACCTGGTGCATCTTTATCAAGTAATAAAACATTTAATCCTGCTCTTTTTAAGTAAATACTGGCAGTCATTCCTGCAATACCAGCTCCTATTACTACACAGTCATATATCATATTTATCTCCTTTAAAATTTAACATCATCTAAATTTTCTAAATCATTATACCTATTTTCCAGTTTAGAACCTCTATTTTTTACAATCATTAAAATAATACCTACAATTACTAATATTATTGAAACTATTTGTGCCATTTTAAGATTACCTAACATTAAACTATCAGTTCTTAATGATTCTATTAAAAATCTACCAATTCCATACCAAATCATATAAAATGCTGTCGTTTGACCTATTTTTCTATAATATCTTCTTCTAAAAAATAACATTATAATAAATCCTATTAAGCACCATATTGATTCATATAAAAATGTAGGTTGATAGTATACACCATGAATATTCATTCCGTCAATTATAAATTGAGGTAAGTGAATCTTAGTTAAAAATTCTAAAGTTGTAGCAGGACCGTGTGCTTCTCCATTAAAGAAATTACCCCATCTACCCATTGCTTGTGCAATAATAACTCCAGGTACTGCTATATCTAAAAATCTTAATGTATTAACCTTATATTTTTTAGTATAAAAATATATAAATATTATTCCAAATATTAATCCACCATGTATGGCAAGACCACCTTCCCATATTTTTAAGATATCTAATAAGTTATTTTTATAATAACCAAAATTAAAAATAACATAGTAAAGTCTTGCTCCTATAATTCCAAAAATAAGCGTTAAAGTTATAATATTTATCATAAAATCTTCCGGTATTTTATACCTTCTACTTTCTTTTAATATTATACTTCCACCTATAAATACTCCAAGTAATATCATTATTGAATACCAATAAATTTTTATAAATCCTAAATCTATCAAAATCGGACTCATCATATCATCTCCTATTTATACATTTGAATTATAACACATTTTATTTATCTTATTCAACTTTATACTCAAATAACATATCCCTTAATTGCATTGCTCTTTCAAAATCTAATTCACTAGCAGCTTTTCTCATTTCACTTTCTAAAGTTTTAATCATTTCTTCTTTATTTAATTTTTCATTTATTTTTGACTTAGTAATTTCTTTATTTATTGAAACTACTTCTTTAATTTCCTTTTTAATTGTTGTTGGAATAATATTATGTTCTTCGTTATATTTAATTTGTATACTTCTTCTTCTTTTTGTTTCTTCTATTGCCTTATTCATAGCATCACTAATGATATCAGCATACATTATAACTCTTCCATTTGCATTTCTAGCAGCTCTACCTATCGTTTGTATTAAACTTCTATCACTTCTTAAAAATCCTTGTTTATCAGCATCCATTATACAAACTAAACTAACCTCAGGAATATCAAGCCCCTCCCTTAATAAGTTTATTCCAACTAAAACATCATATTTACCAAGACGTAAATCTCTTATAATTTGTAGTCTTTCTAATGTTTTAATTTCACTATGCAAATAAGCAACTTTTATATCAACTTTCTTTAAATATTCAGTTAATTCTTCAGCCATTCTTATAGTTAATGTAGTAATTAAAGTTCTTTCATTTTTTTCTATTTGTTTATTTATTTCTTCTAATAAATTATCTATTTGATTAGTTGTTTCTCTTACATCTATTATTGGATCTAATAATCCTGTTGGTCTTATTATTTGTTCTACAAAATGATTATTTGTTTTTTCTAATTCATAATCTCCTGGAGTAGCTGAAACACATATAATTTGATTAATTTTACTTTCAAATTCTTCAAATTTAAGCGGTCTATTATCTAAAGCAGAAGGTAATCTAAAACCATAATCTACTAAAACCTGTTTTCTTGCTCTATCTCCATTATACATTCCTCTTACTTGAGGAAGCGTTACATGGGATTCATCCACTACTAATAGAAAATCCTTTGGAAAAAAATCTATTAATGTTGAAGGGGTTTCTCCCTCTTCTCTTAGAGCTAAATGCCTTGAATAATTTTCAACACCTCTACAAAAACCGGTTTCAGATAACATTTCTATATCATAATTAGTTCTTTCTTCTAGTCTTTGATATTCTAATAATTTATTATTTTCTTTAAAATATTCCAATCTAGTATTTAATTCTTCTTTTATTTTTTCCACAGCTTTTTTTAATTTAGTCTCGCTTGTAACAAAGTGACTTGCTGGAAATATCGATATTGCCTTTTTTTCGTTTATTATTTTATTTGTTACTAAATCGAATTCTACAATTCTATCAATTTCGTCACCAAAAAACTCGATTCTTATCCCATGTGCGTGTTGGTTTACTGGTATTACTTCTAAAACATCCCCATGTACTCTAAAAGAACCTCTTTTTAAATCAATATCGTTTCTTTCATATAACATTTCTATTAATTTTTCTAATACTCCATTTCTTTCTATTTCATCACCAACAGATAAAGTTAACATTTTATTTTTATATTCTTCTTTTTCACCTATACCATATATACATGATACTGATGCTACTACTATTACATCATCATTATTTAATAGTGAAGACGTTGCATAGTGTCTTAATTCATCAATTTCATCATTAATTGAAGCATCTTTTTCGATATATGTATCAGTTTTAGCTACATATGCTTCTGGTTGATAATAATCATAATAAGAAACAAAATAGCATACGTGGTTTTCTGGAAACAACTCTTTAAGCTCTGCATAAAGTTGTCCAGCAAGTGTCTTATTATGGGCTAAAACTAGGGTTGGTTTGTTTACTTTTTCAATTACATTTGCAATCGTAAAAGTTTTTCCAGTTCCCGTTGCACCAAGTAAAACCTGGTATTTTTCGCCATTTTCTATTCCTTTAACTAACTCATTTATCGCTTGTGGTTGGTCCCCACTAGGTGTATATTTTGACTCTAATTTAAACATAATGACCTCCTTATTATGACACTATCATCCAGTAAATTCGTGTCCAATCATCAAAAATTCGTGTCCTAACGCTTAACTGATAGGTCATTTTTTTGGTGGACACGCATAGGACACGCATGTCGGCCACAAATTTACTAAATAATACTAAATAACACATGACAAATCTAAATGTTTTCTAGTAACTTATTTTAACACTTATTTTATAATAAAACAAGGGAAGTCATATTAATGCTTCCCCATATTTTTTACTAATCAATTTTACTTTCTCTCAATAATTTTTTTATTTTTTCAGTCATTTCATCTGATAAATCATTTGGTAAACAAAGTTCTTGATTATCTGAGAAAAAATCATCAGAAAGTAAAACGGCAGACGAAAAATCCTGTATTGGATTATGTCTAGCAAAATCTTCTTCTGATAAATTTAAATCATAAACAAATTTTGTTCCTATTTTTCCAGTTAGACAAATACTTCTTAAATCATTAGAAAAGCTATTAGGAACATCATACAAAATTGATCTATCATTAAATTCTTTACCGTCAGTTGTACATTCCTCTATTTTATCAATAAATTCATAGGAAATTTTTCTCAAATTTGTATGTAATATATCATCACTTTTATTCATACAAGAGTTATATAAATAAATTCCAGATGCATGGATAGGATTAAATTCCATCACATCTATATGAATTTTCCCATCTAATTGATATTCAAACAAGTCTAAAACATAGGAACTAGGAAATACACCTTTTAATTTTTCAACAATTTTTTGTGCTTTATTTAATAGGTTAACATCTATATTGTGTAAAACAGATTCTATACATCTAGAAATGTTGTAAATTTCATCATTAACAATAAAACATCTGTATTCTTTTCTTCCATATTTATCTTCTACAATATTTACCTTTTTGCTTATAATAAAATCATCATCCAAATGATGCAATAAAGCTTTATAAAAGGCACATCTATCATCCAATAATAAACTTACTGGGATAATGGCACTGAAATTCTTTGATTTTGTTTTTATAAATATCTCTTGCCCATAAACTGCCTCTATGTTTTTTATTACATTGATATCAATTAAATCTCTGCCTTTAATTAGTTTACTTTTTCTTTCATCAGAATAATAATCCGGCCAACTTTCTACTATATTTATTTGATCATTTGATACAACAGGAAAAGCGCCTTGATGAATAATTTCATCATTCATATCATATATTTGTGCTACGCCAGTTCTAGGAAATATTAGTTTATCTTTTATATCAATTATTTTTCCTTCAAAATCTGTAAAAACTTTCAATTTGCTATCATATAATATCCCATTGCAACTCATTTTCGAAATTGCCATTTCTCTCTTAGAGTAATCCCATGGTAAATTTTTGTCAAAACAATATATCATTATATCACCACCTAATAAACAATAAATATTATACTCAATTTTAGAAAATATGCAAGTAACACCAAATCTCTTATTATGACAGAAAAACACATTAAACTATATAAATTTAATTTTATAAAAGCTTTCTAATTTTAAAATATAGTTATCATTTAATTCAATTACTAAAAAGGAAAATATAATAGTTATATTCTCCTTTAATAAAACTTATTTACTTTTTCTTTTTTTCATAAATATTAAAAATATAATACTTAATGATACTAGCGTTACTACTAAAATAACAATATTTCTATAATTTTGATTTTTAATTTCTTTACTATCATCTACTATGGTAGTATCTTTAAAATTATTATCAATTTCTTCATCTTTTTTAGGAATTTCAGTGTTATTATTTTCCTTATCATTATTTACCTCATCATTTTTAGGTATGTTAGTATCATTATTTTTATCATCGATTTTAATACTATCTATCCAGTTAACACTTGCAAGTATACTTCCTAAATTACCAGCTTCATCTACATATTTAAATGTAAACTCACCATTTTCAGTAAATGTATAATAATTTTTCCCTTCATTATTTAGTATAGTAACATTTGGTTTATTAAAACTAATTTTAACTGTTACAGCTTCATTTGTCTTATTGGTATTACTGTATTCTAAATTTGCTATAGGTGATGATTTATCTATCCAATTTACTTTGGCAGTTGCAAACCCTTTATTTCCAGCTTTATCAATAAATTCAAATGTAAATTCACCATTATCAATAAATTCATATTTGAATGGATCTATGTTAGTAACGTAATTACCATTTTGATCATATACATTTTGAGTATCATCTATAGTATAGCCTTCCATTATTTCGCCTATGCTATTAACAATTTTGCCATCACTATTAACTTTAAATTTAACATTATTTAATACTGTTACTTCTTCATTAACATTAAGTGTTGCTATAACTGATTGATTAGTTTTATTAGTTATATTATAAGTTACATTACCTACTGGAGAAGATTTATCTATCCAGTTAACACTTGCAATAATAGAAGTTTTGTTGTTTGTAAAAATATCCATAATAATAAATTCATATTCGCCATTTTCAGTAAATGTATGTGTATTTAATCCGTCACCAAGTATTTTTATGTTATCTTTATCATAATCTACTAAAGTTGCTATGACATCACCATTAGTAGGATTAGTAGTGCTATAACTAATTCCTGCACTTGGATTTTTACTCTTAGTTGAATCTTGATAGAAATTAAACATTCTTGCTGCAAACCAATTACCATTTGATGCCTTAGTTGCTTTAATTCTTACATATAAAACCTCATTAGTTGGATCTGTTTCAATTACCTTTGTATTAGATAGACCAAAATCATAAGCATTTTGATTACCAGTGTATTTTAAATCATTAACCTGAGCTAGAGTAAACCAATTAACTCCATCAATACTTCCTTCTATTAATCCATCTATAATTCTTCCATTACCACCACCGGCTGGAATGTATTCAATTTGTGATAAATGTACTTCTTTATTTAATTTTATTGTTATAAATCTTTCTGTATCTGTACCATTCCAAGCAGAATGCCATCTAGTATTATAATTTCCATCAATTGCAAATATAGCATTGCCTTGATTTGATGTGGCTTCAGTTGAAACATCATAAATATTTAAATAAGATATTGGAATATATTTTTTCTTCATATCTATTATATCTTCTGTAAAATCAAAAGATACATAATCACTTGCTAAAGCATTTTTAGTAGCTTTAAGGCGTACTTCAATAGTTTTATTACCTGTTAGATCAGGCGATTCTAATTCATATGATGTCCACTCTAAAGTATTTTTTAAACGCCATTCCATTTTATCTGTTATTCCAATAACTTTATTTTCTAAATCATTGTTATATAGATAATTTTCTGGTGCATCACTTTTAATAATATCTATTACATAACTTGGAGTATCAACATCTAACCCATCAATATATATTAAAATATCATCAATTTCATTAATTTTACTTACTTCTTCTTTAGTTAATTCATAATTTTTAAGATATATTGAATCGGATTTAGTAACACCACCATCTAAACTATAATGCCATGTTAAATCATAATCTTTATATATATCATTAAATACTATTCTATTTTTATTATCTCCATCAAATGAAAATGTTGCAATTACACCTGATTGCGAGTTAAGTAATACATTAGCAATCTCCCTTGCTGCTGTATCATTTGAAATATCACTACTTGTAGCTTTAGAAGCTAATTTTAAAGCTTGATATTCTTTGTTATCAATATCTATTCGTTTTTCATTTTCTAAATAAGGTTTAATTACAGCTAACATGTCATCCATAGCCATTGGATAGTATGTGTAATTATCTATAATTTTTAAAGCTAAATCATACCAATCATCTATAGTGATATTATCCATTTCTTGATATGTTTTAATTAAATAATCATAACTATCTAAATTAATATTCATAATTGAAATAGCATATTTATAAATATCTACTTTTTTATCATTATCATAAGAATTAGCTAATAAATTAATATATAAAGATTTTTTATACTTACTATAATTATTTAAATTATCTTGAGCTAAATATACATATCCGCCACTATTACCTATACTATTATTATTTATCATTTGATGAGTAAATGATTTATTAGCCCAATCAAATATAGTTCTATATCTGTTACCACCATACCATGTTGTTCCTGTTTTACCCCATCCAAATATATTATTTGCAATATTCCATTTACCTGTACCATCTAAATTAGCTATATAATAAAATGAAGCTTCATGGCCTGGTTGATAAGCACCGATTGTAGGACTACCTATGCTATTAAATAGTGACTGAAATACTCTTGATTGATTCCAACATATGCCACCTTTTTTAATAACCATCCAATATCTTTGGATATTATCTCCAAAAGGAACGCCATAAGCTTCTAAATTAAATCTTTCTTCTTGTATATCTTTATGTTCTAAATTGTAAAATTCATCATCATTATAGCCTACACCTGTACCAGTATGGTTAACGTAAGCATAAACACTTTCGTTATTATTTTTACTTCTAGTATAATAATTTAACCATTTAATTTCATCATTTCTGGCACCATCACTCATTATTAAACGCATTAATTCTACATGATAATTTTTAAAATATTTTTTATAAATTGTCATATTTTCGCCATCATATAATTGCTTGTAAATATTAAATCTTTCTAAGTAATCATAATCTGCATCTTTATGACTAAAATTTAGAGCAGAAGCTACTTTATCAGTTGAATATGCAGCAGATAGACCAATCATCATTTTTTGATAAGTAACACCATCAGATCCATTAAAAATTGCCTTATTATTTTGATACAAATCAGATAAAATTTTAATAAATGGTAAACTATTAACTTCTCCAACTTCAATAATTTCTTCCATTCTTTCAGTATTGCTTAATATCCAATCAAATAATTCTTTGTATACTTTCGAGTAATTAATTAAACCTTGTATTTCATCATACCCAAGTTTTCTAACTATTTCTCTTTTTAAAACTAATTCATAATTATTTTCTAAATTATAATTAACATCATTTTTACTTAATATATCATCATAATAAGATAATTCTTTTAACTTTTCATATTTAGTATCATCATAAATGTAATCATTTTTAACAAATTTTGCTATTGCAATAACACCGTGGTCTGCAGTATTAGCTCCAATTGATTTATCTACAAATATTCTAAAATATTTATAATCTTTAATATCTAAATTTACTTCTACTGATTCACTATCACCTTTTAATATATCAGTTACTAAAAGTTCATTCCAGCTTTCTCCATCATTCGAAACTAAAAATTTAAATTTAACACTACCGTTAGTATTTCTTGATGAATCCACTCCAACTCTTGCTATAAATTTAGAATATGTATTAGAAATATCACTAATATCATATGTTACTTGCCCATCAGCATGAACACCCATTCCTTTGATAAATATCTTTTTAGAGCCATTAACAAGTAAACTAATAGTTCCTCCTTCTGGATTTTTATCCTTTTGGATATTATGTCCACGCCAACCATTATAAGACCAATTATTATCTGTAATATAATCTAAATCAGACATATATATAACATCATCATTTATAGTTGAAAATGCGTAATATTCTGATCTTTTAACAGATTGAAAATTCATAGTATTATTAGAAAATATAAAACTTAATATACCTATTAATACTAATGATAAACTAAAAATTTTTTTAATATACTTCTGCATTCCTATCACCTATTTGCTTATTATAACTTAATATATAGTTTTATTCAATACTTTTTAGAAAGTTTGTTAATACATAAATTGTTAAAAATTAATTTATACATACTGCTTTTTATAATTTAATTATACAAACTTACATAATATTTAAAGAGAGGTGAATATTATGCAGAATAATAATTGTAATGATAGCTATGAGAAAATTAGAAAAAAGATAGAAGAATTTAATAAAAATATTAAATATATATATATTCAAGGTCCTACTGGACCTAAAGGTGAAGGAGCTGCTACCATAACAATAGGAAATACACTTACAGGTGAATCTGGTACTAATGCTATTGTAACAAATGTTGGAACAAATAAAGATGTAATTTTAAACTTTACAATTCCAAAAGGAATACCAGGTAAAGATGGTTCTACTGGACCACAAGGTATTAAAGGAGACATTGGACCACAGGGAAACAAAGGTGATATTGGGCCTACTGGACCTAGAGGAGAAAGAGGAATTCCTGGTTTGGTTGGACCGACAGGTTTAGAAGGACCTAAAGGTGATGTTGGACCTACCGGGCCTAAAGGCGACGTTGGACCTACTGGGCCTAAAGGAGATAAAGGTGATCCTGGAAGTACTGAAACTGGTTTATACAATGCATTACTTTTCGTCAGCATTCCAGAAACAACTGTTTCTGGTGTGGCATTGTTGGGTTCAAATAGAGTAATACCTGGAGTTAATCAATATTTTAATGTTAAGGATAATACAACTATAAGCATTGAGAAATCTGGGATTTATGAAGTAACTTTATGTGGTAGAATTTCTGGTGTTACTTCAAATACTGGTGCATCTTTTTATTTATATGATGCAACAAATAATCAAAAAGTAACAGATTTAGTTTTTGAATTAAAAAAAGGTAATACACCAGAAATGAATTTTTCAGAGGTTAATTTATTAGAAGTTATAAATTCAAAACAATTACAAATAAAAACCGAAATAGAAAATGATACTTCTAATAGTATCACATTTTCAGATATTAATATTTTAATAAAAAGATATAATATTTAAAAATAATTTGCATAAAAAATGCTGATAGTTATTATCAGTTTTTTTATTGTGGATAGAGTTAATATAGTTTATAGTGTTATCTAATATTATTATATTTATTCATATCAAATTGTAATTTAATGACACTTATATCTTGAAGGATAACAAATATAATAAATATATTCATTATGAAATCAGCACTCAAAAATGCCATACATATAAATAAGGTATTACTTATAACTCTACCTATAAATAACGATGTTTCTAGTGTTAAAAAATACTAAACCTTGTATTCTTTTTTTATTGTTTCAATATTAGAAAAATTAAATATATTTCTTTCTCTAATTAAATCTGATAACATCTTTGAAATAGTTTGAAAAAAGTTGTTTACTGAAATATGAGATATCTCTTTACAATTATTAAAAATATAATCCCAGTCTTTTGTTGTATCAATAAAATAGTAATTTTCTTTATAATCAGAATATTTATATATTGTATGTTTGTCACATACATCAATAAAAATGCAATTTTCATTATAATATTTCTTAAATTTTTTAGCTGTTTCAATACTCATTGAATTATTAAAAATAGTACTACCATTCCTTACATCATAGCAAGATGCACCAGTGTCAGTTATTATATAATTTACATATTCAAATCCATCAAGTGCATTATTTACTGATTCATATATTCTTCCTGAAGCAATCACAATAATATATCCTAAGTCTTTTAATTTTTTTAAGTTTTTTTTACTCATTTCAGAAACTTTCTTTTCACTATTTAATAAAGTTCCATCTAAATCTAACACTGTCATCTTTACTATGCTTATCACATCTTTCTATTTACTACAGTTATTATTAAAATTTATAATTTTTTAATATATCTCTTGCTGAAATTAATCCCGTTGCAGCAGCTGTAACTATATTACCTGCCTTACCTGCTCCATCGCCTATAAAATAAATATTATGATTTATTAATTTCATATTATTATCTGTATCTATCTCATTACTGAAAAATTTGATTTCGGGACCATATAATAAAGTTTCACCATTATTTACACCAGGTATTATTTTATCTAAAGTTTCTAAACCTTCTAAAATATTTTTTATTATACGATGTGGAAGAACTAGAGCCAAATCACCTGCAACCACATCTTTAAGAGTTGGTTCTATAAAACCTTTTTTTATTCTATCCATGTTACTTCTTCTACCCATTCTTAAATCTCTTAAAGTTTGTATAATAGGCTTGCCATCACCTAAAGTATTAGCAATTTTAGCTATACATTCACCATATTCTCTTGTATTAGTAACTGGTTCTGTCAAATGTACCTTTGATATAAAAGCAAAATTAGAATTATTAGATTTAATGTCTTTAAGTGCATGCCCATTAACACATATATATCCATTATAATTTTCCTTAGCTACAAACCCACCTGGGTTAGTACAAAAAGTTCTAATTTCATCATTATAAGTGTCAGTTTTTATAAATATTGTAGGATCATATATAACATTAGTAATAGATTCTAATATTTCCTTTCTTACTTCTACTCTAACACCAATCTCTATACTTTGTGATGTATACGGAATTTTATATTTATCAGCTAATTGTTGAACCCATTTAGCACCTGTTCTACCAGGAGCAACTACAACATATTTAGCTTTTACATCTATTATTTTACCTTTAAGTTTATATTCAACAGTGTATTCTTTATTCATTTCATTAATATCTACTACATCAGTATTTTCTTTTATTTCTACACCTTTATTTTTTAAATACTCTTCAAATTTTTCTATATAAGTTGGTAATTTATCACTACCTAAATGTTTTTGCTTAATTATAAGTAAATTAGCACCTACTTTTGCTATTTTTTCTTTTAACATTTCTGCTTCTTTTATATTTGTAGGATAGGTTTTAGAATCCATACCAAATTTATTAAAAATTGTTTCTGTATCTTCTATTAACTTATTTGCATCACTAATACTCATATATTTAAATAAATCCGATTTTCCTAATTTTGGAATAAAATTTAATTTACCATCAGAAAATGTCCCTGCACCACCATACCCAGATAAGATACCACAAGGATTACAATTAACACATTTACCAGTTTTTTTCATCGGACAAATTCTATTTTCTGCATATTTTCCTTTATCTAATAATAAAATCTTTAAGTCCTTATTATTTTCTATTAATTCATAAGCAGTAAATAAACCAGCTGGTCCTGCACCTACTATTATAACATCATACATATTATCACCATTTTAATTATATCATACTCTACTATTTTTTATTTCTACTTTCGTTAAATAAGTATTGTATTGCTATTCCACAGTATTTTCCATATATTTCTTTTGAAAATTTTCGTATATTTTCTTCACCTTCTATGTTATATCTTTCTTTCATTATTTTCTTTACCCAAGTATCTATTGGAAATACATCATATCTCTTATATGAAAATAATAATATACAAGAAGCTACTTTAGGACCAATACCCTTATTTTGCATCAAATAATTAAGTGCATCAACAGTATTTAAAGAATCAATATAATCTAGTGATATTATATTTTCATTTAATTTTTTTACAAATTCATATAAATATTTATCTCTAAAGCCAACTTTGCATGTTCTATATTCTTCCATAGTTACATCTTTTAAGTCAGTATAACTTGGAAATAAATAATATTCTTTTTTATTAAAAATTACTTTTTTACCATATTTTTTTGATATATTATTAACAGCATTAGCTATATTAGTAACAGAATTATTAGCAGATATAATATATTCCATAAAAGTTTCAAAATGAGATTGATTTATCATATTTAATCCTTTTGAAAATTCCACAGCATTCTTGATATTTTTATCTTTACTAACCAAATAATTATCAATTATTGAGTAATCATTTTCTAAATCTAAATATTTTTTAATTTTGTTTTCTAAATCTTCTTCTTCATTTGATTCTACAAACAATACATTATTATCAACAGAAAGATTAACAACTCTATCATCTAATATTACATCATATGAAAAATTATCCTGTTTATAAAATCTAAATATTTGTCCACAAGTTAACGTATTTTCTAAATCAAATGGTTTGTTTAATTTTATCTTAATCACAAAATCACTTCCATATATGATTATAACAAATAGAAATTTAAAATAAAAGAAAATTTATATGAAAAAATAGAGTCAAGTTAATTCTGACTCTATTTTTGAATTTTAAATAATATTTGATATGTATCAGGTAAATCCAATTCATCTAACTCTAATATATATCCCATGTTTTCTAATTTTCTTTCCAAATTTCTTACTTCTTCTAAAGCATATTTTATATTAACATTAGTTGAAGTAGATTGTGTTTGTGGTATTTCAACAGTCTTATTATTATCCATATTTATGTAAGGGTTTGGTATTGGACCAACTTCTATAGATGGAATAATTGGTTCATTCATAGATGCTGAAGTGTTTGGTATATCCATTGTTTGTGGTTCGTTTGACATTGATGGAACATCAAATGTTGGAATATCTACTGTTGGAACACTTGGTATATCCATTGTTTGTGGTTCATTTGGCATTGCTGGAACATCAAATGTTGGAATATCTACTGTTGGAACACTTGGTATATCCATTGTTTGTGGTTCATTTGGCATTGCTGGAACATCAAATGTTGGAATATCTACTGTTGGAACGCTTGGTATATCCATTGTTTGTGGTTCACTTGGCATTGCTGGAACATCAATTGAAGGAATATCTTCTGTTGGAATGCTTGGTATATCCATCGTTTGTGGTTCACTTGGCATTGCTGGAACATCAAATGAAGGAATATCTACTGTTGGTACGCTTGGTATATCCATTGTTTGTGGTTCACTTGGCACTGTTGGTACTTCAAATGGAGAAATATCTAAGGTTGGAACACTTGGTATATTCATTGTTTGTGGTTCATTTGACATTGCTGGAACATCAAATGTTGGAATTGTATGTTCAGTAGATGAAGAACTCGTTTCAGTATCGTCTGATTCATCATAGAAATTAAAAATATTATTATTGTGTAATTCTTCTGATTCAGGAATTGTTGGTATAACTGGTGCAGATGAAACATTAAATGTTGGAACACTTGGTATATTCATTGTTTGTGGTTCATTTGACATTGCTGGAACATCAAATGAAGGATTATTTGCTGTTGGAATGCTTGGCATATCTATTGTTTGTGGTTCATTTGGCACTGTTGGTACTTCAAATGGAGAAATATCTAAGGTTGGAACACTTGGTATATTCATTGTTTGTGGTTCATTTGACATTGCTGGAACATCAAATGAAGGAATATCTGCTGTTGGTACACTTGGCATATCCATTGTTTGTGGTTCATTTGGCACTGTTGGTACTTCAAATGGAGAAATATCTAAGGTTGGAACACTTGGTATATTCATTGTTTGTGGTTCATTTGACATTGCTGGAACATCAAATGAAGGAATATCTGCTGTTGGTACACTTGGCATATTCATTGTTTGTGGTTCGTTTGGTATTGTTGGAACATCAAACGTTGGAATATCTACTGTTGGAATGCTTGGCATATCCATTGTTTGTGGTTCACTTGGCATTGCTGGAACATCAAATGAAGGAATATCTGCTGTTGGAATGCTTGGCATATCCATTGTTTGTGGCATACTTGGTATTGTTGGCACTTCAAAGGTTGGAATCGTATGTTCAGTAGATGAAGAACTTGTCTCAGTATCTGATGGTTCATCAAAGAAATTAAAGAACTTATTACTATGCAATTCTTCTGATTCAGGAATTACTGGTGCAACTGTTCCCGTTGGATTTAATAATTGATCCATATTAACTTCTGGTTTTGTATTAGATATATTAATATCTTTTGCTTCATTTTCTATTTTATCTATATTCATAAATCCTGGTAAATTATTATTAACTGGATTTACAAAATTATTATCTGGTATACTTACTATTTCATCATTCTGTAAAGTAGTTGGAATTCCATTAAATTCTGTTGAATTACTGAATGAATTATTATTTTCATTAAACATTTTTTCAATCTCCTCATCTGTTTTTCTAACAGTTAATCTTTCATTTATTATTTTATTTAACATCAGTATTTGTTTTGATTCATCTTTGATTTTTAATAAAGACCTAGCATGACGTTCAGAAATTTTATTTTCTAATAATGCTTCTTGGGCCTCTTCGCATAAATTTAAGAGTCTTAAAGTATTAGCAATAGCGGATTGAGATTTACCGACTTTTATAGCTAATTCTTCTTGATTTATATAACCCATATCTAAAATCTTTTTATATGATATAGCCTTTTCTATTGGAGTCAAATCTTCTCTTTGAACATTTTCTATTAAGGCTATTTCCACTGAATCTTTATCTGTTAAATCACTAACTATAGCTGGTATTGTATTTTTTCCTGCAATTACACTTGCTTTATATCTTCTTTCACCCGCTATAATTTCATATTTATTACCTATTTTTCTTACTACAATTGGTTGAATTACACCATATTTTTTTATTGAAAGTGCTAATTCATTTATTGAGTCTTCGTCAAATTTAATTCTTGGTTGAAATCTATTTGGAAGTACATCATTTATAGGTAATTCAACTACTTTTTTTTCATTTTGCACGCAAAAAACTCCCTTCTTTATTCTTTTATGAATAAATGATACTACATTTTGGGAAATAAATCAAGTACTTTTGGGAAATATTTCCCAAAAAAAGAATAGCAAAAGCTATTCTAAAGTGGGTGTTTTTTTATTTCACTATATTTTCTTGGATACTTAGGATTATTAGCATTCTTTTTAATTTTTAATATTGTTCTTGAACTATTCTCAAAGGGTAGTAAGAAGTTTATATTTTCCTCAACCGTTGATTTTAGTTCTTTTAAAGCGTTAGCTGACTCAGTTAATTCAGATGTTATATTTGCTTTTAATGGTATAAAGTATCCGTTTACTTTAACTAGTGGAATACAATATTCTAATAATATATTCAATTTAGAAACTGCACGAGCTGTTACAATATCATATGTACCTTTATGTTCTTCAATTCTACTGTGGATAACATTTATTTTAGTTAATTCTAATTTTTCTATAACTTCATTTAAAAAGTTTACTCTTTTATTTAGTGAATCTACTAGTGTTACATTTAAATTAGGATATGCTATTTTTAATACCATACCAGGAAATCCAGCACCTGTTCCAACATCACAAAGTGAGGAATATTCATTTAAATTAACAGCCTTACATATACACAAACTATCATAAAAATGTTTTAAATAAACGTCTTTTTTTTCAGTTATACCAGTTAAATTCATAACTTTATTTTTTTCAATTAACATCTCATAATATAAGTTAAATTGTTCTAATTGTTTATTAGTTAATTCTATACCTAATAATTTAGTGTATTCTATAAATTCATTTTCACTCATATTTATTTTCCTTTTTTAAGTAAATTGATAAAATTGCAATATCGGCTGGATTTACACCGCTAATACGTGATGCTTGTCCTAGTGAAGTAGGGCGAACTTCAGTTAGTTTTTGTTTTGCTTCACTAGCTAAATTACCAATCTTATAATAATCTACATCACTTGGAATTTTCTTATTTTCTTGAGCTATTAATTTTTCAGATTCTTTTATTGCTTTATCTATATATCCTTTATATTTAATATTTAATTCAACTTCTTCTATTACATCATCTGGATATTCTCTATCTATAAATTTCTTTATTTTATCATATGTTATTTCTGGACGTTTTAGTAAATCATAAGCATTTATTCCATCTTTTAGGGGTGTTGAATTAAGACTTACTAAATAATCATTTTGAACTGGTGTAATTTTAATAGTTTTTAAATAATCACTTAATTCATCTATTAATTTTATTTTATTTAATAACTTGTCATGTTTTTCTTCATCTATAAGTCCTACTTTATATCCATACTCACGTATACGTAAATCTGCATTATCATGTCTTAATAATAATCTATATTCAGCTCTTGAAGTTAATAATCTATATGGATCTTTAACACCTTTAGTTACTAAATCATCTATTAAAACTCCTATATATGCTTCGTTTCTTTTTAATATTAATGGTTCTTTTCCTTCTAATTTTAATGAAGCATTAATACCTGCAATTAATCCTTGACAAGCAGCTTCTTCATAACCAGAAGTACCATTTATTTGACCTGCTGTAAATAAATTTTCAATAGATTTAACTTCTAGAGATTGTTTTAGTTGAGTAGGGTATATAGCATCATATTCTATAGCATAAGCATATTTATTTATTTTAGCATGTTCTAATCCTGGTAAACTATGAACCATTTGTTCTTGAATATCTATTGGCATAGAAGTTGAGAAACCTTGTAAATATATATCATCATAATATATACTTTCAGGTTCTAAAAATAATTGATGACGTTCTTTATCTTTAAATCTAACGATTTTATCTTCTATAGATGGACAATATCTTGGACCAATACCTTTAATATCATCAAGACCACCATACATACTAGATTTATTTAAATTATCTAATATAATTTTATGGGTTAGGGGAGTCGTATAAATTAAATGACATGGAATTTGTTCTTTTGTATCATAACTTTTATTATCATCAAAACTAAAAAATCTCTCTACATCATCACCTAATTCAACTTGCGTTTTAGAAAAATCAATTGATGATTTTTCAATTCTAGGAGGGGTTCCGGTTTTTAATCTTATTATTTTTAAACCATATTTGCTTAAATTATCACTCAAATGATTACTTGGTTTTTCACCATGTGGACCCTGTCTAGTTCTTGTATCTCCAACTAATATATCAGATTTTAAATATGTACCTGTTGTTAGTATAACAGCATCACTATAAATTTTTTCGCCGTTTTCTAGTACAACACCACATACTTTTCCATTATCTATAATTAAATCTTCTACAATAGCTTCTTTTATTTCTAGATTTTTTTGTTTTCTTAATGTTTCTAACATTTTCTTAGGATAAATAATTTTATCTGCTTGACTTCTTAGTGCTTTAACTGCTGGTCCTTTTGCATAATTAAGCATTTTTATTTGTAATTTTGCTTCATCAGCTATTTTACCCATCATTCCACCTAATGCATCTATTTCTCTTACAACTATTCCTTTAGCTGAACCGCCTATAGAAGGATTACATGGCATTGTAGCAATATTTTCAATTCTACCAGATATTAAAAGGGTAGAGTGGTTCTTTTTAGAAGATGCTAAAGCCGCTTCACATCCAGCATGTCCACCACCTACAACTATTATTTCATACTTCATTTTAAACACCTACTTTCCTAAACAAAACCTACTAAATAATTCATCTATTAGTTCATCTTCATAATTTGCACCTATTATAGAACCTAAAATTTCCCATATGTTTTTTAAATCTATTTCTATTAGATCTATTGGTGTATCTAATTCTAATGCCTTTTTTACATCATTTACACTTTCTAATGCTTTACGTAATAATGAAATACTTCTTGCACTTGAAAGGTAAGTTAAATCATCTGTTTCTATTGTTTCTAAATTATATTTTTCTTTTATTTTATTTTTTAAATCTTCTAATCCAAAACCAGTTTTAGCACTTACTAATACTTTATTATCATCTTCTATAATTAATTTTTTTTCTAAATCACTTTTATTAACTACGATAATATAATTTTTATCTTTAAGTAATTCATATATTTCTTTTTCTTCATCATTCATTTCTTCATTGTTGTTTAATAAAAATAATATTAATGATGCTTTATTTATTAATTCCTTACTTTTATTAATTCCTATAGATTCAACTACGTCTTTTGTTTTTCTAATACCAGCTGTATCTATTAAATTAAGCATTATTCCATCTAGATTTATAGTTCCTTCTACAAAATCTCTAGTGGTTCCTTCTATTTCTGTTACTATAGCTTTAGGTTCTTCAAGTAAAGCATTAAGAAGACTACTTTTACCTACATTTGGTCTACCTATTATAGCAACAGATATACCTTCATTTATAATTTTACTATTTTCACTTTTTCTTAATATTTCCTTAATATTTTCTTCTATTATAGATATATTTTCTTTAATCATTTTATTTGTAACTACTAAAACATCTTCATACTCTGGAAAATCGATATTTACCTCTATATTAGCAATTAGTTGTGATAGTTTATCTCTTATAGATTTTATTAAATTAGACACTTTACCACTTACTTGGTTGATTGCAAGTTTTAAAGATTTATCAGTTTTAGCATTTATTAAATCCATTATACCTTCAGCTTCTATCAAATCAATTCTACCATTTAAAAATGCCCTTTTACTAAACTCTCCTGGAAGGGCTAATCTACAACCATTAGTAAGTAATAATTCTAAAACCTTATTAGTAGTTGCAATTCCACCATGACAATTAACTTCCACTATATCTTCTTTTGTAAAAGTTTTTGGAGATTTCATAATTGAAATTAAAACTTCGTCTATAACTTTATCATTTTCAACTATATGGTCATAATTAATTGTATGAGATTTATATTGAAGTAATTTTTTTGATTTAGTTATTTTATTAACTATAGATATTGAATCAGGACCACTAACTCTAATTATAGATATAGCACCAACTCCTAAAGCGGTTGAGATAGCTGCTATTGTATCATTCATATTATTCACCTTTCTTTCTTATTCCAACATATTTATATAATTGTTTTGGTGTTTTAAATACTTCGAAAGAGCAATATTTATCAACTAAACATATTATCCATCCCTCTAAATAAAGTGGGGGAATAAAATTCAGTGGAAACATATGTCTTTTTATACTATTTTCTATTTTTTTATTCATTAAATTACCAAAGTTTTTTCTAGAATTTTCTAAAGCCTCAGATGCATGAGTAAAACCATGAGCTTTTCTTATAGGCGCCTTTTTTCTATTTAATTGCCAATCATTATAATAAAAATCATGTAGAAGACCAGCTATAGCTGTTGACTTATAATCCAATTTAAATTTTTTAGCTATCTTATATGATCTATAAGAAACCATCAAACTATGATAATAAACTGATCTATTTTCATGATGGTGATAATTTTTTCGCTTTAAAAATTCTTCATTATTTAAAATTTCAGAAACTATTTCTTTATATTCATCATCCATAGAATTTATAATTTTATAAGGTATTTTTTCGTTCATCATATATTCACCAGTTCTCCTTTGTATTTTACATTATTTATTTTAAAACTGCAATATAAAAAGGAATATAAATTCCTTAATCCTTAAATTTTATTATAGTGTATCTATCTGGTTCATCCAAAACACTAAAGCTTGTTAAAGATTTATAATTAGATACAATAGAATGAACTATTCTTCTTTTATAAGAATTCATTGGATCTAATTTAACTTCTACCTTAGTATTAATTACAGAATTACAAATATCTTCTATTTCTTTTTTGAATATTTTTAATTTTCTTTCTTTATAGTTATTAACATCTATTTCAAGTCTTAAATTTAATTTATTTAATTCTCTAATAGACTGACTAATAACATTTTTTAAAGCTTCTAAATTTTTACCAGATGCACCTATAATTATATTATTATTGTTTGAATAAAGATTTACTATTATACTATTCTCATTAAAGTTTATATCTGTTTTTATAGAAATAGACATATATTTAGCTATATTATTTATATACTCATTTATATACTTTTTTATTTCTTCTTTAGATATTACTTCAATTATATAATTTTTATTTTTAAATAAACCTACTTTTTCTTCTTTAATAGAATAGTATAAATCTTCAAAATCTATTTTATATATATCACTTATTTTATTTTTTAAAGTTTCTAAATGTTTACCCTCATATTTATTTAATGTTAGCATTCTTTTTTCCTTTTACTAGTAAATTTTGTACTATTGTAAAACCACTATTTATAATCCAATATAACGCTATACCAGTTGAAACACAGAATGATGTTATAGAAATCATAACTACACTTATATTATTCATCATTTTCATTTGAGAAGCTGTCTCACTTTCCATATTCATAGCTGAATTCAATCTAAATGAGAAGTAAGTTGCTAAAACAACTAGTATTACAAATATTAAATAATAGAATTGTCCATTTTGGAAAGCAACCATAGGAGTTATTCCTAATTTTATTCCAAAGAAATTTTCTTCTAATACTACTGGAAGTCTGTATAAAGCTTCATAGAAAGCAAAGAAAAGTGGAATTTGTATAAATGCAAATAAACAACTTGACATTGGATTAATATTATAATCTTTATATATTTTCATCATTTCTTGTTGTTTTGCAATCAAAGATTGTTGATCTGTTTTATTTCTATATTTTTCTTCTAACTTATTTAACTTAGATTGTGCTGCTTTCATATTTTCTGATTGCATTGCTGTTTTATTTGTAAGAGGATAAAGTACAAATCTTATTAATAATGTAACTATTATAATAGCCCAACCATAATTTTTTGTAACTGAACCTATTTTAATAATTAACCATGATAGTGTTTTTACAAATAAAGTTGTCCATAATCCATCATTACCACTAAATACATTAAATTCACTACAATAAGAAACATTTGATAAATCAAAATTAGATTCTATATCTTTCTTTTTATTATCATATTCATCCTGCGTTATTTCGTTGTTTTCTAACTTTGTATCATACTCTTTTATTAAATTCAATTTTATATCTTCGTATTGATTTATAGTATTATCAGTCTTACAAAGTATATTAGAAACAGCCCTTTGCCCTGTTGATTCAATAGTTATGTTTTTATTATCATAAGTTTTGTATTTAGTACAACCTGATAATAATAAAACCACAGCTACTAATAAAAATATTTTATTTTTCTTCATTCGATTCTCCTTTAATTAATTTTAACCTAGTAAATGCTTCATATAAATTTTCTTCCATTTCCTTATAATCAGAAGATAAAACATTACTACTTACTATTATAATACAATTAAAACCATTTTGGTAGTGTTTTTTAGATACTATACTTCTTAGTTGTCTTTTAACTTTATTTCTAACAACAGCATTTCCTACCTTTTTTCCAACAGAAAAACCAAATCTATAATTTTTATCATTTGTTTTTTCTAAATATATAATATAATATTTATACTTAAATGCTTTATTATTTTTAATTATTCTTTGAAAAGATAAATTTTCTTTTACAATATGATCTTTGTTCATAAATCACCTCTTTTTTAAAAAAAAGCCACTGCAAACACACAGTGGTAAAATATTAACGAGCTAAAACCTTACGACCTTTGCGACGACGATTATTTATTATATTTGTTTTCATACGTGCTAAGAATCCCATTTTTTTACTTCTTTTTCTATTATTTGGTTGGTATGTTCTTTTCATAGTTTTCCACCTCCATAATCCAAAACATTGGCACCAATTGCTTTATTAATTATATAGATAAATTTTTCATTTGTCAAATATTTTTCAAAAAAATTTACAAAATATGGACAAACTCATAGTTTTTTCCACGATTTAACTAGTTATCCACATTTTTATCAACATATGTGCATAAAAAACTCCACATTTTTTTTATAAGTTGAAAAAGTTATCCACATATATGTGCATAACTGATATTTCCCAGGAAATATTTATATTGTTTTATGGTGGATAAAATGTTTTTTTTATCTTTTTTCCACTTTTATGTATCTTTTTTTATAAAAATAATGTAGAATATTATGTGAAAAACGAGGTGAGGAATGTGGATATAAATGTTATATGGAATTCTTTTCTAGAAAAAATGAAGAGTAATTTAACTCCTGTATTATATGACATGTGGTTTTCCGAAACTAAACTGATAGAATTAAACCAGGAATATGCTAAAATATTAGTTCCAATGCCTCTTCATAAAAAACACTTAAAAGAAAATTATATTGACCTAATAGAAAAAACATTTACAGATATAACTGGATCAATATTTAAATTTGAATTTGTCACAGAAGACGATATCAATAATGATTCAATTATAGATATAGATGAATTAGGCGTTCCAGAAAATGCCATATTTCAATCTAATTTAGATCCAAAATATACTTTTGAAACATTTGTTACTGGTAGTAGTAATAAATTTGCTAAAGCAACTGCACTTGCAGTAGCAGAACAACCAGGTAGTATGTATAATCCTTTATTTATATATGGAAAAAGTGGGTTAGGTAAAACACACCTTATGCATGCAATTGGTAATTATATAAAAGAAAATAGTCAAAAGAAAGTTCTTTATGTTACAACAGATACATTTGTAAATGACTTTTTAAAATTATATAGAAAAAATGATAGTGATAGTAATTTTGATACTGTGGATTCTTTTAAAAATAAGTATAGAAATGTTGATGTATTAATGATCGATGATATACAGTACTTAGAAATCGCACACAAAACACAGCAAGAATTTTTTAATACTTTTAATGATTTATATACAAACAATAAGCAAATTATCATTACATCTGATAGATCTCCTGATGATTTAAAAAAATTAGAGGAAAGATTAAGAACTAGATTTGTATGGGGATTAATTGTAGATATTTTACCTCCTGATTATCAACTTAGAATGAATATTATTGATAAAAAGATTGAGGGAAATAATATGAATACTTTTTTTCCACAGGATGTAAAAGAGTATATTGCAAATAATTGCACAACTGATATAAGAAAATTAGAAGGAGCCATTACTAGAATAGTTGCTTATGCTGCTATTATGAATGGTTCTGATATAACATTAGAACTTGCAATGGATGCATTAAAAGATTATTTTGGAACTCAAGTTATAGCTAAAAACAAAATTGATCAGGTACAACAAGTTATTGCACATTCTTATAATATTACTGTGGATGATTTAAAAAGTAAAAGAAAATCTAATGATATTACTATCCCAAGACAAATTGGAATGTATATATGTAGAATATACTTAAAAGAATCTTTACCTAAAATAGGCGCTGAATTTGGTGGAAAAGATCATACAACAGTTATGCATGCAGTTAATAAAATTAAGAAAGAATTAGAAAAAGATGATGATTTAAATATAGAAGTTAATAAGATTATTTCCCAAATACCGTGGATAAATTCAAGTAATTAACAAATAATCCACATAAGTAAAATAAAGGAAAATCAACACTTTTCCACAGTTATCCACATTATCCACATCTATATAAATAATAATTTTAAATATAATAATATATAAAGGAGTGATTTTATGAATTTTAAAATTAAAAAAGAATATTTAATAAAACATTTAAATTATGTAATAAAAGGTATATCAAATAAAAATGTAAGACCTATATTAAACTGTATTAAATTTGATTTAGAAAACGATGGCTTATATTTATCTAGTACAGATAATGAAATAGCTATTAAAACATTTATCGATAAAAAATATATAGAAGAAAATTATAACTGTGGAAAATTCGTAGTATTTGGGAAATATATATATGAAATTATAAGAAAGCTTCCTAATGAAATTATTAGTATAGAAGAAGTTATGAATTCAAAAATATTTATTTCCACAGCAAATAGTTCATTTTCTCTAAATTGTAATAATGTGGAAGAATTTCCTAATTTAGATTTAGAGGAAAGTAAAAATCCTATAGTATTAAGTAATAAAGTATTAAAAAATATTTTTAATCAAACTGCATTTGCTGCATCTACTCAAGAATCTAGACCAGCAATAACAGGTATTAATTTTAAAATTACAGGTAATATCTTAGAGTGTACATCTACAGATTCATATAGATTAGCTAAAAAAATTATAAATTTACCTGAAGAAGTTAAAGAAGACGTAAATATTATAATTCCAACAAAGAATTTAATTGAATTATCTAAAATGTTTTCTGAAGATGAGGAAAATGTAGAAATGCATATATTTAATAATAAAATAATATTTAAATTTGATACTATTATAATGTTATCAAGATTAATAAATGGTACTTATCCTGATACATCTAAATTAATTCCAACTGATTTTTTATTAAAAATAGTTGTATCTACAAATGAATTTTATTCTTTACTAGATCGTGTTTCTTTATTTTCTACAGAAGAAGAAAAGAATACTATTAAACTTGAATGTGAAGGTAATATTGTCACAGTTAAGTCTGACATTCCTGAAATAGGAAATGTTGTGGAAAAAATCGAAGTTCAAAAGAACAACGAAGAAAATATTAAAATAGCTTTTAGTTCCAAATATATGATGGAAGCTATTAGAGTTCTTGATTGCGATAAAATCGAGCTTGCCTTTAATGGTGAAATTAAACCTATTATCATTAAAAATCCTGATGATAGTAATTTAATTCAATTAATTGTCCCAATAAAGACTTACTAAATTATACAATAAAGCGTAGTTAAAAACTACACTTTTTTTGTTGTATCGACAAAATATGACATAATTTGACACTATTTTCATGCTAAAATAGAAGTTAATTTATCAAAAAAGGGGGAAAAACATGATAAATGAATATTTTATAAATAGGGATACTTTATTAATTATCCCAAATGAAGGCAAATGTTCTAAAATATATGATAAGGAAGATGAATATTTAATTAATAATAAAACAATTAATATAGTAGAAGAAAGTTGTAATTATTATGGCAGTAGTTTTAAAGGAAGATGTGATGGAAGTAAATATATACTTAAAAGAGATTATAAACTTCCAGTAATAATAGACGAAGTATGGGAAATAATTTTAGTACCAACATCATCACCAAATAGTGCGGATTGTTGTTGGATATGTGTTAATAATGTAGAAGATTTCTATGAAAAAGGTAACAAAGTCGTTATAGAATTCGATAATAAACAAACTTATGAATTAGATATTTCTTATTATGTTGTGGAAAATCAAATTTTAAGAGGAAACCTTTTATTAAATAAATTGAGAAAAAGGAAAATAATGAATAAAAAAATAGGGTAATATACCTTATTTTCTTTTATTATAGCTATTTTTGTGCTATAATATATATGTAGGTAAGGGAGTACGTAAATATACAAAAATAAAAAATTTCCCAATTATTTAGAAAAAGAGGAATTTAATGGTAATAAAAGAATTGAAATTAAAAAATTTTAGAAATTATTCTGATCTTAAAATTAAATTAAACCCACATATAAATATAATATATGGAAATAATGCACAAGGGAAAACTAATTTACTTGAAAGTATTTATGTACTTGGACTTACAAAATCACATCTTTTAAATATTGATTCTCGTTTAGTAAAAGATAATGAAGATTTTTTTAAAGTAAGTTGTATTGTTAAGGATTCTAAATTAAGTAAAAAGTTAGAAATTATTGAAACTTCTGATTCTAAATTATTAAAAATAGATAATGAAGAAATAAAAAAAGTAAGTGATTATATAAATAATAGTTTAAATATAATCATATTTTATCCAGAAGATTTAGAAATAATAAAAGGTTCTCCTATTAATAGAAGAAATTATTTAAATTTAGAACTAAGTCAACTATCAGATAATTATCTTAAAATATTATCAGAATATAATAAATTATTAAAAATTCGTAATGATTATTTGAAAAAAAAGTCTAAAGGTGAATTTATTGATGAAACATATTTTCAGATTATTACAAATTATTTAATTGATAAAGGTATTCTAATATATAAGATGAGAAAAAAATTTGTTGACAAATTAAACGAAAACTGTGGAAAAATATTTGAAGAGATTACTAAAATACCTGGATTTAAAGTAAAATATGTACCTAATTTTATATCTGATAATCTTGATATTAAAGAAGATTATAAAAATAAGTTAAATAAAAATTATAATAAGGAAATAAAATTGGGAAGTACTTTATATGGTCCACATAGAGATGAATTAGAATTTTTCTTAGGTGATAAAAATCTAAAAGAATATGGTTCACAAGGTCAAAAAAGACTTGCAGTTTTATCTATGAAATTATCTGAAATAGAAATTTTTAGACAGTTTAAAGGTACTTTACCTATACTTTTATTAGACGATGTATTTAGTGAACTTGATGATATTAAAAAAAATAACATAATTAAATATATTAATGAAGAAATTCAAGTAATAATTACTACAACGGAATTAAAAAAAGTAAGTAAATTTAAATCTTATAATATTTATAAAATAAAAGATGGTGAAATTATTAAAATAAAAGAGGTGGATAAGGATGGAAGAAAATAAACAGCATTATGATGCATCGGATATTCAAGTACTAGAAGGTTTGGAAGCAGTAAGAAAACGTCCTGGTATGTATATTGGTACAACTGATGTTAAAGGATTACACCATTTAGTTTGGGAAATAGTTGATAACTCAATAGATGAAGCTTTAGCTGGATATTGTAACAATATAGAAATAGTAATTAATAAAGATAATTCTGTAACAGTAAAAGATAATGGTAGAGGTATACCAGTCGGCATACATGCTAAAACAGGAATTTCCACAGTAGAAACAGTATATACAGTTTTACATGCAGGTGGTAAATTTGGTGGAGGAGGATACAAAGTATCTGGTGGACTTCACGGTGTTGGAGCATCAGTTGTAAATGCTTTATCTAAATGGGTAGTTGTAACTGTTTATAAAGATGGCAAAATATATGAATGTAAATTTGAAAACGGTGGAAAAACAGCTCAAAAACTTACTGTTATTGGTGAATGTGAAGCAAATAGAACTGGTACAACTGTAACTTTTAAACCAGATCCTGAAATATTTGATACTGATATTTATGATTATGAAACATTAAAAGTTAGAACTCGTGAGTTAGCATTTTTAAATAAAGGCTTAAAATTAACTTTAAGAGATGATAGAGACTTAGAAGACACTATAGGAGAGGTATTTCACTATGAAGGTGGTATTAGTGAATATGTAAGGTATTTAAATAAAAATAAGACACCAATTCATGAACAAATAATTCACTTAGAAGGTGAAGAAGATGGTGTTATGTTTGAAGTTGCCCTACAATATAATGACGGTTATAGTGATAGTATCTATTCATTTGTTAATAACATAAATACTCATGATGGTGGAACACATGAAGAGGGTGTAAGAAGAGCTTTAACTCGTATAATTAATAACTATGCAAGAAAAAGTAAAATATTAAAAGAAAAAGATGAATCTTTAACTGGGGACGATGTTAAAGAGGGTCTAACTATGATAGTTTCTTGTAAACATCCTAATCCACAGTTTGAAGGTCAAACTAAAGGAAGACTAGGTAATTCAGAAGTAAGAAAACTAGCTGATAGTGTTTTTTCTGAAGGATTTGAAAGATTTTTAATGGAAAATCCTGATACAGCTAAAATAATAGTAGAAAAAGCAACAGTAGCATCTCGTGCTAGAATGGCTGCTAAAAAAGCTCGTGAAGCAACACGTAGAAAAACAGCACTTGATGGATTTAATACAATTGGAAAATTAGCTGATTGTACTAGTAAAGATGCATCAATAAGCGAAATATTTATAGTCGAAGGAGATTCAGCCGGTGGAAATGCAAAGGATGCTAGAATTCCTAAAACTCAAGCTATATTACCACTAAGAGGTAAAATTTTAAATGTAGAAAAAGCAAGACTAGATAAAGCTTTATCAAATGAA
Source organism: uncultured Bacilli bacterium (assembly GCA_934169415.1). Lineage (GTDB taxonomy): Bacteria > Bacillota_I > Bacilli_A > RF39 > UBA660 > Faecisoma. The sequence goes on along the minus strand of CAKPNP010000008.1, from coordinate 461 downwards.
GAAATAAGAACTATTATTACTGCTTTTGGTACAGGTATAGGTGCTGAATTTGATATAACTAAATTAAGGTATCATAAAATTATCATTATGACCGATGCCGATGTAGATGGTTCACACATTAGAATTTTATTATTAACATTATTTTATAGGTTTTTTAGACCTATTGTAGAAGGTGGATATGTATATGCTGCACAACCACCATTATATAAAGTAATTAATGGTAAAAATATTAAATATGTACTTACTGATGAAGAATTGGAAGAATATAAAAGTACACTAAGTCCAAATGCTAAACCAATAGTACAACGTTTTAAAGGTTTAGGAGAAATGGATGCAATAGATTTACGTGAAACAACAATGCATATAAATAATCGCATTTTAAAAAGAGTAACAGTAGAAGATGCAATAGAAGCAGATAAAATATTTACTGATTTAATGGGTGATGATGTAAATCCTCGTAA
>CAKPNP010000007.1 GCA_934169415.1 uncultured Bacilli bacterium | reverse complement strand
CTTTTTCTCCTATTAGATTTTCTACATATCTTTTTAATATGTCTTTATTAGATAATATTACATAATAAAATACTTTTCATACTTGCATGTTCTAAATTTCATTTTTCACCTGTTAGTTATATACGAAAAAAATCTCTAAAATCCTTTTTTTTAGAGTAAATTTTTTTAAAAATTTTAAATTTTAATAATCTTGTAAAAAAAAATAGAATTGTTTAATTACAATTCTACTAATTTTTCATCTATTATTGAATATAGGTATGTATACACTTTTTTACCAGTTAAATTTTCTATATATTTTTTATAACCATTTAACTGATTAATATAAGCTTCATCTGCTACATTTTTTAACTTATAATCTACTATTTTAAAACAATCTTTATATTCTATTAATAAGTCTATTATGCCATGATATGTAACATTATCTTCTTCATACATAAACTCATATTCTTTATATAAATTTACTGAATCTTTTAATATATTTGTTTCAATAAATTTTTTAATTTTCGAAGCTATAAAAGGATCTAATAAATTATACTGTGGATTATCAAAATCAATATTTTCAAAAATACTGTGGATAAGTGTACCAAATTTAGTATTTTTATATTCATCGCTACTATATAATTTATTATTTATTTTAGAAAAATGTTTATCTTCATTTTCTATAGATGTTATAACTATATCATTTATTTTAATTTTCTCATCTACTGTATCTATTTTTTCTTTGTAATTATTTTGTTTAATAAAGTTATAGTTTTTAGATAAATTAATTTTTTCTAAATCAATATGCTTAAAATAAGGTTTTAAATTGTCTACTATTGAAGAAATCATATCTAAAAATGAACTATATTTTAACTTTCCAAATAAAGAATTATCAATTTCATTAAACGATTGTGGCATAACCATTATCATTTTTTCTTTTGCTCTTGTAAGTGCTACATAAAATAAACGTATTTTCTCACTTATTTCATCTATCAAATATTTTCTTTTTAATAATTCTTTATAAATTGTAGATCTAATTCCATTATCAAATATAGGAGTAATAAAACCATATTTATTATCAAATAAAAATCTTTCCTTTAAATCACTTTTATTAAATTTAGAATACAAAGAGGCAAAATAACAAATATTAAATTCTAATCCTTTTGATTTATGAATAGTCATTATTTTAACGCCTTCTAAAGATAGATTAACAGGATAATTTATTTCATAGTTTTCTTCTAATATTTTATTTAAATAGTCATAAAAGGAATAAATATCATAACCAAGATTTTCTAAATTTTTTGAAATTGCTATTAAATTATCTAAAACTACTATATGATTTGAAACATTTCCAACAGTTATTATTTTTTCATAAAAATTAAAACTATTTATTATTTCAATTATTGTATTTGATAAAGACATAGAATTAAAATCTATACTTCTTACTTTTTTTATTAATTCACAATCATTAAAGTTTTTATTATCAAAATATTCAAATATCAAATTATCATCCATATTAAATAAATAACTTCGTAAAACACTTATAAAAGAATATTTAAAATCTCCATTATAATTACTATTTATCATAAGATAAATAATATTTTTAATTACATTTATAGTTGTATTATTAGTTAAAACTTCATCTTTATATATAGATAGCGGTATATTTAAATATTCAAATATTTTTTTATACAAACTAAAATTAGTTGATCTATCTAATAATATTGCTATATCACTATATTTAACATTTCTTATTTCTTTAGTATCTTTATCAAATATTTTATAACCTGATTCTATTTTGTTTTTTATATCATTAGCTATTATAAATATTTCTATTTCTTCTTTTTTATATATATTATCCTTATTATAATCGTACACTAAAAATTCCATATTGTTATTTTGATTAGTATTTCCTATAGTATCATAAATAGAATTTCCAAATACCATTCTATGACTTTTTTTATAATCTGCGCCACCCAACATATTAGTCATTATATCATCAAATATTAAATTAATATTATTTAAAACTTCACTTCTCGATCTAAAATTTTTATTAAGATCTATTTTTATTCCATCAATACATGAAGTGTATTTATCATATTTATTTTTAAATAAGTTAGGATTAGCATTTCTAAATCTATATATGGACTGTTTTATATCACCTACCATATAACAATTATTATTTTCAATATATGATATAAATAAATCTTGTAAATCTGATGTATCTTGATATTCGTCTATTAATATTTCATTTAAATTATTTTTAATATCATTTCTTATATCTTCATTTTGTTCTAGTATTTTTATAGACATTTTGGCTATATCTAAAAATTCATATACATCATTAGAAAACTTATAATCATTAATTTTTTCATTAAATTTTTTAACTATTTTTATTATAACACTTACATTTTCTTTAGTTTTATATATAATATTTTTAATATCATCTATTGAAGAATATTCACAAAGCATTGTAAGTTCTTTTATAATACTAGACATTTCTTCTTTTATTTTTTTTGCTTCTTCTAAAGAATTTTTAGGTAACTGAGGTATTGATTTAATATTTTGTTTAATAGAATTGTAATTATCTGATAAAAGTAATTCACTTAATTCTAAACTTATTTTTTCATAATATTCAACTTCAACGTATTCTTCTAAATCTAGAAACAATTTATTTAAATGTCCTATCTTTTCTATTAATAATTCTTCATATTCTTTTATAGAGTTATTTATATATTCTTCAGCATAAAAATCTCTTAAATAATTATCTAGATAATCATCTAAGTTATAAATCAAATCCAATTTTGATATTATAGATAACATATATGATTTAATTTGTTTATCATCTTTAGTACAAAAAGTATCAATGAATTTTAAAAATTCAGGGTCTTTATTTTCATATAATTCCATAAAAGTTGAATCCATAAACTCCATTTTTTTAATATCTATAATACTTTTTTCTACTATAGAACAATTACTAGATACATTTATTAAGTATCCATATTTTTTTACAATCGATAAAGCATATGAATCAAATGTTGTAATATAAGCTGAATCTACTTTTAAAAGTTCATCCTTTAATTCTGGAATACTTTTAATTTTTGATTTAATTCGTTCCTTCATTTCATGAGCAGCTGCTTTAGTAAACGTTAAAATAAGTAAATTAGAAATAGATACCCCACTTTTTAATTTCCTTAAAACCCTTTCTGATAATACTGCTGTTTTACCACTTCCTGCTCCAGCACTTACTATTATATTTGAATTATCTTTGTATATTGCATCTTCTTGTTCCTTAGTCCAATTAGGCATCTACTCACCTCCTAAAAATTCTTTATAATTTACTTCGTCTAAAACTTTTATATCTTCTTCTTTCATATAACAAATATCTTTAAATTTACAAAATTCACATCCTACTAAATCATTTTTTATTTTTTTAGGATTAATTTCAAAATTACATTCAATTATATTATCTATAGCCTCATCTATCTTTTTATCAACAATTTTATCAATTTCACTAATTTCTTTATCGCTTAATACTTTAGAATAAGCATAAAAACCTTTAGATGATGTCTTTAATCCTTTAATCATTTTACTATCAAAATAATTTTTATCTAATTTTTCTAAATAATTAATATCATTTATAGAATATCCTTCTAATCTATATAATTTTTCCTTATTATCAATATAATTTTTTCCTTCCTCGTAAGCTAATTTATCATGAATAATCTTTTGTAAGAAAAAACCTATTACTTTAACAGATGGTATTTCCATTCTTTTTGATAAATATAAATAAATTGGTAACTGCATATCAAGTCCATATATGATGTTATTTAAATCAATTGTTTTAATACCAGTCTTATAATCTACTATTGAAACTAAAGTTTCATTATTAACTTCGTAATATTTTAATTTGTCTATAATACCCATAAAATTAATTTTTATATTTCTATCCTTATTAACAAATACTTTAGTTTCATACAAAGAATTATTTAAACAAGTATTTAAATCTTGTTTTTTTATAGTTTCTATAGTAAATAATAATTCACTTTTAAGTTTACTTATAAAGAAATATTCTTTTGGAGTAAATTCTTTATCTTTTATATAATTATTAAATTCATAATCAAAATCAAAATCTTCATTAAAAGCAATTGATAATATATAGTGAAATAATGAACCTATATAAGTCATAAAAGTTTCTTCATATTTATCTAACTTTAAGATGTTTGTTAAATAATATTTAAAAGCGCATTTATAATAATTATCTATACTTGAATACGAAAGTAATAAATTATTATTTATATATTTATAAAATCTTTCCTTAGGTATTTTTTTATATTTATTGTCATACTTTAAATATGGCAAATCCAAATAATTTGAATATAATAAACTTAAGTCTTTATTATTTTTATTATATTTTATTAAATCATCTAACATAATAGATAATTTTATTTTATTATATAGTTGTGAATAATTATAATTATTATTTACTATTTCACTCTCTTCTAAAGATAAATCACTTATTAAACTTGATTTGTAAAGTTCAAGAGTATCAGCTCTTAATTTATATGAAAGTACTACATTTTTATATGATTTAATTTTATTTATTACTATTTCCTTTTCTATTTCATTTTTTTCTATTGAAGTTAAAATACCTAATTTTGATTTTTTTAAATCACTTATATAATCCTCATCTTTATATACTTTAGGCAGTATTCCCTCATTAAACCCTAAAATAAAATAGTATTTATCACTATCAGTCATGTTTCTTATTCCAGTAACATTTATAGCATTAGATAGTTTTTTATTTTTAATTTTCGTATTTTTAATTTCTTCTTTAATTAAATATACTATTGTATCATCAATACTAGTAAATGCGTAATTATTACATATACTAATTATTTCATTTTTAATATCAATATTTTTAATCATCTCTATACTTAAATTTATATCTTTAGTTTTATCAAGCATAGATAAAAATTTTTTTGTATCAGGATACGAATATAACATACCATAACAATTTAAATTTATAGGAATTTTGTAAAAACTAAAAATTCTTCTAATAGGAAGTATATATTCTTCTGTTACATTAACTAAAAATATATCATTTATATCTACTTTATTTAATAACTTTAATATTTCTACTGCAACATAATCTATCTCTTCATCTATAGAATCAAATTTATATACAACCGGACTATAATTTTTATTACTTTCTTTTATTTCTATTATCTCATATTTAGAAATTTCATCCATAATATATTTATCTAAATGTTGATCTATTAAAATAATTCTTTTAATATTTTGTCTAAATAATTCATTTTTTCTAATTAGTTTATTTAAAGCTAATTCATTATAAAGTGAATCTATAAATAAAAAATTTGACATATACATTAAAGCTATATCATATTTATAATTATATTTTTTAACTAAATAATATAATGTTTCATTATCTAGATAGCCAAAATACTCATTTATAAATTCATTCTTATTCATTATTTTTATATTAAGAAGTTTTTTATTGTCATTTAAATATTTTAATAATTGTTCTTTATTATCTGTTATTACGATATCATTATTTTGTATTACGTCAAACATACTATTCACCCATTTCATTTTACCATATTTTAAACTTTACAAAAATAATAAATACTGATATTATAAAAATTAGGAGGTATGTTATGAATAGTAAAAATATTACAAACGATAATTTAAAACCTATATCTATGTGGGGTTATTTTGGGTATCAAATATTATTCTCTATACCAGTAATAGGTTTCATATTTATCTTAATATATTCATTTGGTGGAACAAACAATATAAATTTAAGAAACTATGCTAGATCATATTTTTGCATTTTAATACTTATAATATTCGTAATTCTATTTTTTACTTTGTTTAATATTTATGGAGTTGAATTATATAAATAATTATATAATAAATATATCACACGAAATTATGTTTGTCTACTGCTTTTAAAAAAATATTACACATCCTTATATGTAATATCATAATTACTTGGTCCCTCAATACACTTACCGTATATATCAAACCTACTACCATGGCATGGGCAATCCCATGTCTTTTCTGTTTCATTAAATATTAAAGAACACTTTAAATGAGGGCATTTATTATATACAATATATTCCTTTTTGCCACTTCTATAAATACCAACAGAATCTCCATTTATATTTTCAAATCTAACATTTTTATACCAAGATTTTTCTTTATTTATTTTACTTGATATATATGATTTCGTATTACTAAAAACATTTATTGGTAATTTATAAATAGGTTTTATACTTCTTTTTGGATCAAAAAGTGATGAATACTTATTTTCTCTTAATAAAATCATGTCACTAATTATCTTACCTGCTATGGTACTATTAGTCATTCCCCATGTGTTATATGCAGTAGCTATATACATATTATCTGAAATTTTACCTATATAAGGAAGTCTATCAGGAGATATAATATCTTTATTAGACCATATAAATGATGGTTTGCTTGGTAATTTATCTAATAAATTTTCAAAATGTTTTAAATCATTATTTTTAAAAGCTATATTATGTGAATCTGTAAGAACTATTTTATATATATTATCACCAGTATCTAAATAACGAGTTGACACACATGGATTAGATGATGTAATAAGAGAATATTTATAATTTTTATCTACTTTATATGCAGATAAATAGGATTTTTCTAAATATGTTTTGATTGGTAACATGAGTGGTAAAATAAAATATGGATAATGAGTTGCAAATACGACCACTTTTGATTTTATAGTATTTGTATCTGTTTTTGAAATATAAGTATCCTTTTTTTCTACACTTAATATTTTAGTATTTTCATATATAGAAATTCCATTTTTTATTAATATTTCTTTTAATTTTATTAAATATTTTATAGGATGAAAAACATATGTATCACTAACATTAATACAATATTTAACGCTTGTATTGTCTTTTAATTTAAATCCTTCATAGACTTTAACTTTAAATTTTCCTAATAGTTCCTTTTCTTCTTTTATTTTTTTTATTTCTTTTCTATCGTTAGTAAAAACATAAGAACTTACTTTTTCTAAATTGCAATCAATGTTATTCTCATCAACTATATTTTTTATTATATTTATAGCATCCATTTGAGAGTCCAAATATAATTTAGCAGTTTTTGTATCATATGTATTCTTTAAATTAGAATATATTAATTCTTGTAAATATGTGATTTTACCTGTAGTTTTTGATGTAACACCATGTCCTATTTTATTTTTTTCTACTAAACATACTTTTAATCCACTATTTATTAAATTATACGCTATAGAAATACCTGTAATTCCACCACCAATTATTAAAACATCAAAAGAGCTATCATTTAATAGTTTCTCACTTTCTTTATATTTTATATTATCAAGCCATATACTACTTTTTTTCATAATATCACCTATTACCCTTCTATATTATTATCTTTAATATTTGAAACTTTATGTATTTTTATATTGTTTAAAAATTTTTTTAATGATATAATTATACTGGTTTAAAAAATTAACTTACCTTTTAGTAGCTAATTTAGTAAATCTAGTAAAAGGAGGTAAGTATGGAAGATAAGAAAATTATTTGCAAAGATTGCAATAAAGAATTTACATTTACAGTTAGAGAACAAGAATTTTATCAATCAAAAGGATTTACTGAACCAGTAAGATGTAAAGAATGTAGAGAAATTAGAAAAAATCAAAAAAGAAATTCTTAATTAGGAATTTCTTTTATTATATTTTGATAGATAATAATCTCTTAATTCTTTAAATCTGGCATAGTGAACTACTTCTCTTTGTCTTAAAAATAAAAGTGGAGCTATAACATCAGGATCATTTGTCATATTTATTAAGTGTTCATACGTAGTTCTTGCTCTTTGTTCAGCAGCCATATCACTTTCTAAATCTGCCCAGTAATCTCCTGTTGCTTCTATATATGAAGACGTAAATGGTACTCCATTAGGATCTACTGGGAAAAGAGCTGAGTCATGCATTACATAACTTCCTTCTAATCCATTTGCTTTAAGTTCTTCTACAGTTGCACCTTTCATAAGTTGATATACCATAGTTGCAATCATTTCCCAGTGGGCCATTTCCTCTGTTCCTATATCGGTAAGAAGAGCGAATCCTCTTTCATCAGGCATTGTATATCTTTGATTTAAATATCTTAATGCAGCACCTAGTTCAGAGTCTGGACCTCCATACTGTGCATACATTGCTTTAGCCATTTTTAAATCTTTTTTAGTTATATTAATTGGATATTCTAATTTTTTTTCATATTTCCACATATTAACCTCCTAATTTTCCCAAGGCCAAGGCCTGTCATTCCACATCCATGGAACGCTATTTAATGCTTCACTATTTAAAAGTAATGGACCATATTTTAATTCATAATTTTTAATTAGTTCTTCTTTTTCTTTTCTGTATTGGTTAAATAAACCTATTGCATTTTGGTCATTTGGGTTAATATCTAAATATAAATCTAAATCGATTGTAGCAAATCCTAATGAATCTATGTTTGTAAGCATTTCTGCTTGTTCATTCATAGGATTAATTTGAAATGGCTTATAATCTTTGTATCCATCATATAAGTTGGGAAATAAGTTTCCTCTTATAAATCCTTCATATGGATTATATAATTTTGGGTTATTATAATTCATTTGGTTTTGTACCTTATTTTGATAATTATAATTTGGGTAGTTATAATAATTATTCATAAAATCCTCCTCAGTCTTATATTATGTTTTACCTATATTTTTGTATAGGCTCTAACCTAAATAAAAAAAATTGATAAAGTACTTGTCAAAACGAAAAAAATTTGTTAAAATTATAATTGTTCTTATGAACAGATGGCGAAATTGGTGAAGTGGTTAACACGGCGGATTGTGGTTCCGTTATGCAAGGGTTCGACTCCCTTATTTCGCCCCATATATTTGAAATGTAATCAGACTTTAAATAGTCTGATTTTTCTATATATCAAAAAATAAATAATTTAATTAAAATAATTATTTATTTGATATAATATTTGTAGATTGATTTAATTTTTTGGAGTGGTTTTTATGAACATTGAAAAAATAAGAGATACTTTATTAGAATGTTATTCTAAAGATTTATGTTACCCTAAAATGCAATACCGTTGGAATAATGATAATAAATATTTTGGGATGTCTGCAATAACATCCCTTATTGTTAATGATTATTTTGGCGGAGATATTTGTAAAATTTATGTTGATAGAATTAGTCATTATTACAATTTAATAGATAGGGAGATTATAGATTTAACTTCAAAACAGTTCAATTTTGATATAGATTATAAAAATTATGAAATTATTAATAGAGAAAAGATATTAACTGATGATACTAAATATAGATATAATATACTAAAAAAAAGATTAGTTAATAAATTATTAAAACAAATTGATGACGAAGTATTTAATTGCAATTCTTGTGATAAATTAGTAGATAAATTCCCTAATGATACGACTGTATTCATAGGAAAAGATAATGACATAGTTTTAGTTGGCGAAGCACCTGCAAATAATGGTTGGAGAAAAAGTCATAAATTATGGAAAGATGTAAATGGTAAGGTATTACCTAGTGGAGTTGTTTTACAAAAATTGTTTGATATTATTGATAGAGATATATTTGAAACCACATTTTTAGAATCGGTTAAATGTTATTCACTTGAAAGAAAAAATTTAAGAATTTGCTCTAAAAATTGTAAAAACATAATGCTAGAACAATTAAAAATTTTAAATCCTAAATTGATTATTACTTTAGGAGAATTCCCAACTAGAAATTTATTAGATTTTAAATTTGATAAGTTTGCAGATGTGGTTGGTAACATATATGAAGTTAATGGTTATAAAGTATTGCCTATATATCATCCTAGTCCTATATCTCCAAAGAGTTACTCAGGTAATGTACCAATATTTGAAAAATCAAAAAATATATGGTAAATTAAATGTTTTTTTAGTATAATATTTTTAAATTGAAGTGCTAGTACAGACTTTAATATAAGGAGGGTTTATGAAACAAGAAGAAAAAGATATAATTATTCAAGAAAGTGCTAGTTACTTGGACAAAATTTATGAACATACAGAATATAAAATTAAGTATGTTAAAAAATATGTAGAAAATTGGTTATACGTTATAGCCAACTTTGATAATGTTAAAAATATTAACTTTATTGACTGCATGTGCAATGCTGGTGTTTACAAAAGCGGTGTTTTAGGTACGCCAATAGAAGTTTTAAAACTTTTTGTTGAGTTTTCTATTGAGCATACAGAAAAAAATTTTAATTTGTTTTTTAATGATTATGACTCAAATCGAATTAAAATTATCAAAAAAATATGTAATTTGTTTAATTATAGAAATTATAAAAATTTAAATATTTATTTTACAAATTTAGATGTTAATGCATACTTGGAAAAATTAGTTAAAAGCACTTCATATTTTGGAAACAATGGATATAACCAGCTATCAAGTACAATATTATTTGTAGATCCTTATTGCTTTGGCGAAGTGAAAATTAAAAATATTAAAAATTTCACTGATACATTCTATTCTGAATTAATATTTAATTATTTTAATAGTGATTATAGGAGAAATATTGATAATACATCAACGCCAGCTAAAAGGCAAAAAATTATTGACTCAATGGATGGAATATTAGGATTTAATCCAAATTTGAATGATAAACAAGTAGAAGAATTAATTCAACAAAATATTAAAGGTAAACATATAAAGCATAGTTTTTCATACCCATTTAGAATAAAGACTAATGTTGAATTATATCATATAATTTACGCAACCCCGAATCCAAAGGGATTGATTAAGATAAAAGAGAGTTTATGGGATGTTTTTAATGGTGATGCTTTCTTTAAAAATGGTAGTGGCAGAGATCAATTATCACTTTTTGACAATTCAGAATTCAAAGAGATGAATGTTCAAAATTTTTCAAAAGAAGCTCAAGAACTTTTATGTAAAATGTTTAATAGTAAAACTATTGATTATCAAACTATAAGTGAATTTGTTTTAGAACATACAATGTTAAAAGATAGCCACATTATAAATAATTTATTAAATCCACTAATTGAACAAGGTAAAATAATCAAAAATAATAGAAAAAGTAAAAGGGATTATAAAAATGATACTTATACTTTTATAAATGTAGAAAATTATCAAAAAGTATAGTATACTTTTTGATAGTAAAGGAGGTTACAAAAAAAATATGAGATGTAATGAATCAATGGAAAGAAAATCTCTTTTATATAAAACGGGCGTAGAATATGGAGATTATACAATTAATCATGTTCAAGGATGTTCTCATGGTTGTATGTATCCATGTTATGCATTTATGTTAGCAAGACGTTTTGGGAAAGTAAAAAATTATAATGAGTGGACAAAACCTATTATAGTCAATAATACAATAGAATTATTAAAGAAGGAACTACCAAAATTAAAAGATAAAATAAATAGTGTACATTTATGTTTTACTACAGACCCATTTATGTATAAATATGATGATATATGTAATTTATCTTTAGAAATATTAAAACTAGTAAATAGTTATAATATTCCTTGTACAGCATTAACAAAGGGAATATTACCTAAAGAGTTAGTAAATTTAAGTAAAGATAATAGTTATGGTATAACTTTAATTTCATTAAATGAAGAATTTAGAAAGAATATGGAGCCAGGTTCAGCACCATATGATGAGAGAATAGCAAGCTTAAAATATTTGCATGATAATGGTTGCAAAACATGGGTTAGCATAGAACCATATCCAACTCCAAATTTCATTGAACAAGACTTTGATGAAATATTAAAATCAGTATCTTTTACGGATAAAATAATATTTGGAAGATTGCATTATAATAAAAAAGTTTCAGAATATAAAGAATACAAAAAATACTATAATGAATTATCATATAAAGTTATAGACTTTTGCAAAAAAAATAATATAGAATATCATATAAAAAATAAAACGATAACTGAGGAAAAAGAAAAAGTTAGCATATAATTATTTTACCAAGTATTATTAAATACTTTTACTATTTGGGTGCAAAACCCATTAGTTTATTGCCCCATATTTTTGAAATGTAATCAGACTTTAGGTTCTTTGTCAAATAGTGTTGGTGGAGAATAAATTTGATAAATGAAGTAATTAGTGAAGGATGATGAAAATCATCCTTTTAAAATGCCTTTAATTAAGAAAATAAGGGAAATAAAATGATCATATTTTCTATATCCAAAGGCAATACGTTTAATACATTTAATTAAATTATTGGTACCTTCTATAACACCATTATTAATATCATGTTTAAATGAGTTTTGTATGTAATTAATATTTTCTTTATATAGCTTTAAAGCTTGAATCATTTTAGGAGATAAATCCTTATGATGATTAAATATAATGAAGTTAAAAATTTAAGTGAAGATGAGATAATTAAATTATTAGAAAGTATTGGAAAAGAATACGAAAAAATTGCTACTACATTTAATTCAATGCCAGAAAGTGAAAGAAAAAAACATACTAACATGGTTACAAGATGTGAGTTATTAGAATTTAAATTCTATTCCTTAAGAGACATTCTTTGGTTCAAACAGGGAAATATTCAAATCGAATTACCAGATGGTATCGATTATCCAGATGGAGGTATTCATGAAAAAATCTTAAAAAAAAGACTTAGGAAAAAAATAATTATATAAGCATTAATGAAAACTTATTTATTAAAATAAAATCAACCTTTAAATTGATTTTTTACTATAATTAAACAAAAAACTAAGAATATTATACTATTTTAGTATTAAAATCCTTAGTTTTTATTTTATACATGAACTTATCAAATTATCTAATATATATTGATAAGTTATTTTTATATCTGGAAATATTTCTAAATCCGATAATTCTTCCATTGTAAACCATGCACATCTATCTATTTCATCATCTTCTATTACATTATCTTGTGATAAAGGTATACCAAAATATGTTATATCAACATGCAATGATCCATTTTTGCCTCTATTTCTTTGTATTCCTAAAGGTCTGATAAAATCATCTTCTCTAGGAAATCTTTCACCTATTAATTTTACTCTATATCCAGTTTCTTCATATGTTTCCCTTAAAGCAGTTTCCTCTGGTAATTCATTAGATTCTATATGTCCACCTGGTTGAACCCAACGATTAAAGGTTTTATGATGACATAATAATATCTTTTTACTAATAGGATCTACAACAAATAAAGAAGCGCAAAATTCTCTATTCATACTATCACCTATTTTATTATATCATAAGTATTTTTTATTCTAAAACGTTTTTTGATATTTTATCTTCATTACGTTCATAAATTGTCAACTTTTCGTTACAATCTAATGTAGCAAGTAGAATTTCATCTATTTTATAACCTTTTACCTTTAGTTCTTTTTCTAGCCAGTCAATAGTTTTATTCATATTTGTTAGATTTTTATCCATTATTTTACCATCTATTATAACATTTGCACATAATCCTTGGTTAGTTATTTTTAAATTCATATCTTTTATAGTAACAGGTTTATATTCAGATTTTGGCATAATACTTAAAGTTCCATTTACTTCCATAAGCGCATAATCTATTTCATTTAAATCAAAATAGCCGTTTGATCTACATTCTTCTAATAAGTCATTTATATCGAAATGAACTTTTTTTAGACCTTTTTCTATAATTTTTCCTTTATCAATTAAAACTGTAGGCACTCCCATAAAAAATCTTCTTAATTTTATACTTTTCATAGTTAAAATACTTATCAAATATGCAATTAATCCAAACTCTACAACAGCTATTACACCATATATTAAATTAGCTTCTAAATTTATTGTTATTTCTGCTGCAAAATTACCAATAGAAATACCTATCACATAATCAAATAAGCTTAATTGCGATACTTGTTTTTTACCAAGTAATTTTGTTATTAAAAAAAGTGTTACTAAAGATATTATTCCTCTTAATAATACATATAATATTTCATTCATATTTCCCACCATTATTATTATAAACGAAATTTTTGTTACTATACTTCTCGTTTTCTATTTGTTCACACAAATTTTTATGTATTATAATACATAAAACAATATGTATGCTATCTTTAATATAATACTTGGAGGAATAAAATGTATTTTAGAAGATTAAAAGATTTAAGAGAAGATAAAGATTTACTTCAAAAAGAGGTAGCTAGAAAATTAGGTATATCACAACAATATTATTCTCAATATGAAATGGGAAAATATACTATGCCAATTGAACTACTAATCATATTATCACAAGAATACAATGTAAGCTTAGATTACTTAGTAGGTTTAAGTGATAAGAAAAATAAATAAAAAATCTCATTTAAATATAAATGAGGTTTTATTTTTCTAACAAATCTATATGATCTAATAAAATACCAGTACCTTCTGCAACACAAGTAAGTGGACTTTCTGCAACATAAACAGGTACATTAAGTTCAGCTGATAATAATTTATCAAATCCATCAATTAAAGCTCCTCCACCTGTTATTATAATTCCTTTATTTATTATGTCACTTGATAATTCAGGTGGTGTTTGTTCTAATACACTTTTTGCCTTTTGTATAATTATATATATACTTTCTCTTAATGCCTCTTCTATTTCTTTAGAAGATATAGTTATCATATGAGGAAGACCTGTAACTAAATCTCTTCCTCTAACTTGCATTTTTTCATTCTTTTTATTTTCATTATAAACTGTTCCTATGTTTATTTTAATATCTTCTGCAGTTCTATCACCTATAAGTAATTTATATTTATCTTTTATATATTTAATTATATCCTGATCAAAAACATTTCCCGCTATCTTAATTGATTCAGAAGTAACTATTCCACCTAAAGAAAGTACTGCTATATCAGTAGTACCACCACCAATATCGATAACCATATTTCCTCCAGGTTTAGAAATATCCATACCAGCACCTATTGCAGCTACTTTTGGTTCTTCTTCTATATATACTTTTCTAGCGCCTGTACGTTCCGCAGCATCTTTTATAGCATTTTTTTCAACTTGAGTAATATTAGAAGGACAACATATTAATATCCTTGGTTTAGAAAACATCTTTTTACCATTTATTTTTTTTATAAATTCGTTAAGCATAAGTTCTGTTACTTCAAAATCTGCTATAACACCATCTTTCATAGGTCTTATAGCTAAAATATCACCAGGAGTTCTACCAAGCATTTCTCTTGCATATTCACCCACTGCTAGTACTTTTTTAGTTTCATTATCAATAGCTACTACCGATGGTTCATTAAGTACTATGCCTTGTCCTTTTACATAAATTAAAACGTTAGCAGTTCCTAAATCTATTCCTATATCTTTTGAAAACATTTCATTACCTCCTTATAAATTTAAATATTTTTGACGAGTTGCAATTCCTCCTCTTATATGTCTAATATCAGTATGGTATATAAGTATCTTAGAAACTTTATCATAAAGTTGTAAATCTATATCTTTTAATCTTTCATGTAAGTCTTTATGTACAGTACTTTTACTTACTTTAAATATTTTAGCCATTTCCCTTACTGTAGATTCATTTTTTATGATATATTTAGCCTCTTTTATAACTCGTTCTAATATGGATTTAGTCATTGTCCACCTCTATTTTAAGTATATATTTTATGCAGATTTATATACCTAAAAAAGAGAATTATGTTAATATAATTCACTTATTTTTTTATCATAACTGTTTTCTGGATTTATATTAACCCCATTTAATATTAATTCAAAATGTAAATGATTTCCTAATTCTTTAGATAATGTAGAAGTACCAGATGATGCTATTATTTGACCTTGTATTACTACTTCGCCTTCTTTTACTTTAACTGAAGATAAGCTTTGATATACACTTACTAAATTATTAGCATGACTTACCTCAACAATTTTTCCAAGCAACGTATTTTCTGTTACTTTAGTTACTGTTCCATCCATTATAGCTACTACATCAAATACTGAATCACTTTTATAATCTACACCACTATTTGGCATATAAGTATTTTCATAATATATTAAAGATTGTTGTTGTTCAGTATCGGTTGCTGATGAATTATAAAAATTTATTCCTATATTTATATTTTCACCAGTATATGGTCTTTTTATAATATTACTTACACTTACAACAGGTATATCATTATCTAAAATAGTTTTATTTACATAAACATTATTATCATCTAATCTTTTACTTAAAGATAAAGATTGTATTAAATAAATACTTGCTACAATAGTTATAAAAGCTAGGGAATAAAGTGCATACACAACTCCTTTTTTTAATCTTCTTTCCATATTTTCACCTCTATAAATAAGTTTTACCAAATATGAAAATTTTATACATTTTTTTAAATTTTTTTAATGGTTACACCTTGATAATAATACTTTAATATTTCATCATATTTATAACCTTTTAATGCCATTGCTTGAGCTCCATATTGACTCATTCCAACACCATGTCCATACCCTTTAGTTTTTATATTTATAACATCATCATTTTTAGTTATAGTAAAATAATTTGATTTTATAGATAATAATTTAACAATTTCACTACCAGTAAAATGTGTACCATTTATATTTAAAGATTTAATTCTTCCTGTAGAAGTAGTTTCTTTAATTTCAATATTTAATTTATCACTATATTCTAAATTTAATTTTTTATAAAAATCAGTAGCTGAAAATTCATAACTAACCTCATAAGCTGGAGAAATTTCATCCCAACTTGATTCAACGCTTCTTAAATATGGTGTTTTAGAAGAAAATACGTCTTCACTATTTTCAGTTTTACCTACACTTGTTGAAAAAAACATTGCCTCCACTACATTTCCATCATAATCCAAGTATTCATTATAAGTTTCTAAAACAGCAGTTTTAATTTTATTAATTTTAGTTGTATAATTATTTCCCCATGTTTTTTTTAAATAGTCTTCTGATAGATATACTTGATTCATAACAGTATCAACAACATCATAATCCTTATTTTTATTATATTGCATTTGCCTCATAACATAACTTCTAGAAGCTACTGCTTGTGCTTTTAAGGCTTCAAGTTCAAAACTAGTTGGCATTTCACCTGCTAATACACCTATAATATATTCTTCAAAAGGAACTAGAATGATTTCTCCAGTTTCATTTTGTTTAACTCTAACATTCATATTAGACTCATATATTAATTTAATTTCATCGTCTTTAATAAAAAAAGTTGTTATTAGAAAAGGTACTAAAATAACAACAAAAGTTAAAAGCAGTATTTTTTTCATTTTATCATCTCCAATAAAAAATACTGCATAATTCTTAAAACGTATTATATGATGTAAAAAAATCATAAAAGAAGTTTACTACTAAATAAGATAAAGCCATTGCTAAAAATAAGTATAATATTCTAGCTTGTACATACCTATTTTTCTTAAAAACATTTTGTATATTTATACTATCTAGCGCTAATATAGAAAATGGTACAATTAATACATATAAAATTGTTTTAATTGTTATATTCATTTATCATATTAACCCTTCTTATATGTTTTTCTTCATTCGAAAACTCAGTAGTTAAAAATGTAATTATAATTTCTTTAAAATCTTCTTCATTTTCTTTTATAGCTATAACATTAGCATCATTATGTAATCTACATAAACTAGCTTCCTCTTTACTACTAACTTTGGCACATCTTACACCATTTACTTTGTTACATGCTATACTCATACCGATTCCAGTACCACAAATTAGTATACCTTTATCTATTTTTTTATCCCTTACAGCTTCTCCTATTTTAAAAGCGTATATTGGATAATCTGTTGATTCTGTTGATGTAGTACCATAATCAATTATATTATATCCCATATCTTTTAAAAAATTTGTCAGTTCTTGTTTTAATTTATAACCTCTATGATCTGAGGCAATACCTATATTCATTTTATCACCCATTTTATTATATCAAATATCACTTAAAATATAAATAAAAACTGCTATTAAGCAGCTTTATCTTGGTTAAAACCATATTTACGGTTGAATTTTTCAACACGACCAGTTTTTGTAGTTGTTCCTTGTTTTCCAGTAAAGAATGAATGACATTGGTTACAAACTTCTAAATGTAATTCAGGTTTATTAGATTTTACTGTAAATGTATTTCCACATGCACAAGTAACTTTAGTATCTACATAATTTGGATGAATACCTTTTTTCATACATATCTCCTTCCGCCATGACTAAAATAAGTCATAGAAATTTAATCTTTTATATTATATCAAATATTCTATTTAAAAAGCAAGGTATTTTTTAATTTTCTATTAAATTTATTATTTTATTAGATATGTACTCATAACCTTTTTTATTAGGATAATTACTTGTTTTATCAATATATTTGTTATTTTTAAAATCTTCACTGATATTTATATAATTTATATTATATTTATTACATAGATCATTTAATTTATTGTTTGCATAACTAAAAAATTCATCTAAATCAGTATCAGTTACATTATATAGGCCAATTAATACTATTTTTTCTTTACAATATTCTCTTAATAATTTAAATAATTCTTCATAATCAGAAAGTAAACTATCAAATTTATTATATAAATCCCTTGTAGTAAATTCATAATCAATTGAAACATTACTAAATAAATCGTTCATTCCAATTGATATTGTAACCAAATCTGATTTAATTAATACATTTTGTATAGTTTTTTCCTTATTTCCTACTAGTAATTTTGAATTATCTTTTATATCTTGTATTATATCTGTTATTCTTTTATTTTCCCTAGATAAACTATCAGTATAAGCCTCAAGTATATCCTTACTACTTAAATAATCTTTAACATAATCACTATATCCATAGTCAAGTACTTTATATGGATTAATACCTAATGATAAAAAATCCCCCATTGAAAAATAATATATTTTCTTATCATTAAAACCTAAATATATTAAAAAAACTGAAAATATTACAACTAAAGCAATTAATATTTTTCTCATATTTCCTCCTAAAAAAAGTAGATTTAATCTACTTAATTATATTAAAGGAATTATTTTTTATACTAATTTTCTTCAAATAGTTCTATTGTAGCTCCTACACTAGTTAATTTTTCTATAATATTTTCATATCCTCTTAATATGTGTTCTACATTTTCTATAATAGTTTCTCCATCTGCTTTAAGAGAAGCTAAAACCATACAAGCACCAGCTCTTAAGTCTGTTGCAACTACAGTAGTACCCTTTAAATTTGAAGGACCTTCCACATATATTTTTGATTTATCTATTTTTATAGAAGCTCCCATTTTGTTTAAATATTCTACATTTTGAAATCTATTTTCATATATAGTTTCTTCTAAAACAGAAGTACCTGAACAAAGAGTTAATAAAGCTGTTAGAGGTTGCTGTAAATCTGTTGGAAAGCCTGGATAACCAAGCGTTTTTACATTAATAGGTTTATAATAAGTAGTTGAACTTACAATTATATTATCATCATTTATAGTAAGTGGTATACCCATCTCTAACAATTTTAAAGTTAAAGATTCAACATGTTCTGGAATAATGTTGCTTATTTTTAAATTGTTTCCAACTAATGCACCTAATATTAAATAAGTACCAGCTTCTATTCTATCTGGAATTACCTCTGTAAATCCTTTTTTTAACTCATTAACACCAATTATCCTAATTTCATTAGTACCAGCACCTGTTATTTTAGCTCCCATATTATTTAAAAAAGTTGCTACATTTACGATTTCTGGTTCCTTTGCTGCATTTTCTATAATTGTTAGGCCACTTGCTTTAGTAGCCGCAAGCATTGTATTAATAGTTGCTCCTACACTTGGCATATCTAAATAAACATGACCACCATGTAGATTATTAGTATCTATTGTAAATTTATTATTATCTTCAATAACTACAGCACCTAATGTTTTAAAACCTTTTAAAGTTTGATCAATTGGTCTTGCACCTATAGAACATCCCCCAGGAAAATACATCTCGACATGATTAAATCTTCCTAGTAAAGCAGACATAAAATAATAACTTGCTCTAAGTTTTTTAGATATGT
Source organism: uncultured Bacilli bacterium (assembly GCA_934169415.1). Classification (GTDB taxonomy): domain Bacteria; phylum Bacillota_I; class Bacilli_A; order RF39; family UBA660; genus Faecisoma. The sequence goes on along the minus strand of CAKPNP010000007.1, from coordinate 17,622 downwards.
TTTCAGGTATTTCTTTATTTTCAATAGTAGATGAATCAATTGTCATACTTGAACCATTTTTTTTAACTTTAGCACCTAAAAATTCAAGTATTTCTGTAAGTGCATCTATATCTGATATATTTGGAATATTATCAATAGTTACTATATCATTTGATAATATAGAAGCGGGTATAAGTGCTACAGCACTATTTTTGGCTCCACTTATTTTAATTTCACCAGTTAGTGTTTTTCCTCCAGTAATTTTAATTTTTTTCATAAATGCCTCCACTACTTTATTTTTATGTAATTAATTAATATATGTGATATTTAATTTTACTAATATAATTATATATTTTTTTTTATTTAAAAGCAAGGAATTAGTTGAACAAATAAGTTATACCAATAATTACTAAAACTAATCCTCCTAAAATAGTAGAATATGAACCAATCATTTTATTTATTTTACTTCCTAAAATTAGACCGATATAAGTGAAAAAACCACTACATACACTAAAAAAACTAGAACACATTATAAAATTTTCATTTATCGTTTTAAGCCCCAAGCCTACTGAAAAACTATCTAAACTTACAGCTAGACCAAATAATAATAAATCAAATAAAGTAATAATACGTTTATATTCTTTGTCTTTTTTACTTTCTAATATCATTTGTACACCTATTAAAGTTAATATTATAAATACCAAAATATTAGAATTTATAATGTTATATGGAATAAATGTTGAAACAAACATACCAAGTAATGGCATAAAAAAGTGATAAAATGCAACTATTAGGGTTAATTTATATTTTAAAGGCTTATCTAAATTTAATGTCCCATATGCTAGTGAAAGCGAAAAAGCATCCATACTTAAACTTACAGAAATTATTAAAACTAATATTATTTCCATAAAAAAATCCTCCTATAAAATAATATTTATAAGAAGATATTATATACTACCAATTAATAGGCTCCATTCCATTTTTAACTAAAAAGTTATTAGTTTTAGAAAAAGGTTTACTTCCAAAAAATCCACGATTTGCAGATAATGGAGAAGGATGAACTGACTCTATTATATAATGATTTTTATTTGTAATTAGCTCTTTTTTACTTCTAGCATAACTTCCCCATAGAATAAATACTATAGGTTTTTCTCTTTCATTTAAATACCTAATTATATCATCTGTAAATATTTCCCAGCCTCTTCCTTTATGAGATAACGGAGTATCTTTTACAACAGACATAATAGAGTTTAAAAGTAAAACACCCTGAGTAGCCCAAGAAGTTAAATCATTTGTAGTTCTTTTAACACCTAAATCATCATATAGCTCTTTAAATATATTATTTAATGAAGGAGGTCTCTTAACACCATCTAATACTGAAAAAGAAAGTCCATGAGCTTCATTTTCTCCATGATATGGATCTTGACCTAATATTACTACTTTTACCTCGTCATAATCAGTATATCTTAAAGCATTAAAAATATCTTTATACTGTGGATAACATGTTTTAGTTCTATATTCATTTTTAACAAATACACCTAAATTTTTAAAATATTCCTTTTTCATTTCATCTTCTAAAATAATATCCCAATTTTTATTAATTATATAGTCATTTTTCATACAACCACCTATTTTATTTTACCACATTTATTGTATCTTTTATATTCAAAAACAACTTCTTTATATAATTTAATTAATGCATATGAATTTATTATAGCAAGTAAGCTTGTTAATATATTAACAAAACTCCATATTAAATTAGCTTTTGTTATAGAACCAAATAATATTACTACAAATGTTACTATTTTTAATATTAATAATTTATTTTTTGAAATGTTTGGAAATATTGATTTTAAGCTTGCTTCACCATCATAATAACCAGATAAAACTGTGGAAAAAGCAAAAAGTATTATCGATAATATTACAACTATATTACCCAAACTACCTAAATTCATAATAAATGCTTCTTGTGTTAGTTCAATACCATTAATTACATTAACATCTATATTATCAGTAGTAAGTATAACTAAAGCTGTTGCTGTACAAATTAAAAACGTTGTTATATATATACCTATCATTTGAACAAATCCACAACTTGCTGGATTACTATTTACACAGCTAGCCGCTATTGCACCAGTACCTAACCCTGCCTCATTAGAAAATATTCCCCTTTGAATACCTACTATCATACTAGATATAACTCCAAATCCAAACGATTTAAAATTAAATGCATCACTTAATATATTCATAAAAACTAAAGGTACCTTTTCATAATTTATAACTATTATAAAAAAAGAAGCTAGTATATAAATAAGGCTCATAATAGGTACTAAATATTTTGAAACTTTTGATATATTATTAACTCCGCCAAGTATAATAATAAAAGATATTAATGCAAGAGTAATTCCAATTATTAAAGGATTAATATTAATATAATTTACAATTGATGTTGTTATTGTATTAGCTTGTATACTTAAAAATCCACCAATATAACTAAATACAATTATAAATGAATATAATTTTGATAAATTAGGTTTATTTAGCCCATATTTTAAATAATTACTAGGCCCGCCTATATATTCATCATTAACTTTCTTTTGATATTTAATTCCCAGTATTGTCTCCGAAAACGATAAAGGAGCCGAAATAAAACCTATTATCCACATCCAGAAAATACTTCCTACTCCACCTAGATATATAGATAAGGCGATACCTGCAATACTTCCTACTCCTATTCTGCCTCCCAGTACTATCATTAATGATTCAAATGGACTTACCTTACTATCAGTTTTTTTAAATAAATTTTTAAACATATCAATAAATCTAAACTGAACAAACTTTAATTTAAATGTATAAAATATACCAGAATATAAAATTAAAATAGTAGCACTAGCCCATAATATACTATCTATAAGTTTCATCAATAATCACCTATTTAATTATATTAATATTTCTTATTTAAAGACATCAAGTATATAAATTTTTATAATTATTAAATGGTATAATAATATAAAAAAATATCAAATTTTTAAGTTTTGATATTTAATTCTTATATTTATTAACTATTTCATTTAAATATAACATTTTTTGATCCAGTTTCTTTATATCCATAGAACAATTGTATAATTCCTTTTTTATTTCATCTGGTATTACAGATGGAAACTTATATTGCATCTTATGATCTAAACTAGCCCAAAAATCCATTGCACTTGTTCTTATTTGTATTTCAGCCTCTACATATTCTTCATGGCCATTTAAATGTATTGGCACATATACAATTAAGTGATAGCTCATATATCCAGTTTCTTTAGGATTATTAATATAATCCTTTTTTTCTTTTACCCTAATAATACTTGAATTTTCAATTAATTTAATAATATCATAAACATCAGATAAGAATGAACATACGATTCTTATACCAACCATATCATGTACATGATTAACTAAGTTTTCATAATTAACTTGGTAGTTCTTATTTTGTAATTTTTTTATAGCACTTTCACGTGTTTTTATTCTAGATTTTATATGTTCAACTGGATTATATTTATTTTTAAATGTAAAGTCTTCTATAAGTATATTAACTTGAGTTTCAAGTACTTGAAGTGCGAATTTATACTTAAGCATTTGATAATCAAATAAATCCATATATCCTCCTTATAATTTATTAGAAATCTCTATAAACAATTCTATTGGTATTTGTTCAGCCCTGTAGGTTAAATCCATATTATGCTCTTTTAATATTTCATCTATCTTATTTAAATCGTAATTTTTTAAATTATTTCTTAAATTCTTTCTTTTCTGTTTAAAACTATCCCTTACAAGATTAAAAAACAATTCTTTATTTTTTAATTCTACCTGCTCTTTTTTTGTAAATTCTACTACTATGCTATCAACATTAGGTTTAGGTAAAAATACATTTCTTGAAACATCTAATATTTTTTTTACATCAAAATAATAATTTAAATAAACAGATAATGATGAATAATCCTTTGTATTTGGCTTAGCTCTAAATCTATCTCCCACTTCTTTTTGAACCATTACAACTATTTTATCAACCTCTATATTATCAGTTATTAATTTCATTAAAATTGGAGTTGTAATATAGTATGGAAGATTGGCAATTACATATAATTTATTATAACTATATTTCTTTATGTCATTATTTACATCACTCTTTAAAAAATCATTAAATATGATTTCAATATTATTAAAATCTTTTAGCGAATGAGATAAAACAGGTTTTAAGGCCTCATCCACTTCATAACACAGTACATTTTTAGCAAATACTGCAAGTTTAGATGTTAAGCTGCCTGCTCCTGGACCTATTTCGATTACAAGTGTATCATCACCTATTTTTGATTTATCTATAATAGAATCTATTATATTTTCATCTATTATAAAATTTTGCCCAAATTTCTTTTTTAGATTAAAATTATTATCAGATAATAATTCATTCATTTTCTTTGGCGAGTAATTCATAAATACTCCTTTCTAAAAACAAAAGATGTTGACTACCATCCCCATCTTTGTATATTATATATAACATTTCCGCTCATATCAGTAGTTTTAGCAACCATTTCATCATTTTCAGTTGTGTATGCAACATCAAAGTGATAAATACCTCTTTCTAAGTTTTTTCTCATATCATATCCTGTATCTAGGACAATACCCATAAATTTACCTAATGTAGAGCTATCTACTTCTACTATTGTTCCACATGGGAATACACTTAAAGCTGCAGCTAATACTCTAACACTACCGTACTGTGAGTCTAAATAATAAACACCATCAGTAAGTAGATTAAAACTACTTTTATCAACAGTCCTACATGCTACATATCCTCTTCCAGAACAAGTAGAACAATCTGGACCATACCCAGTTATTATTCCTGTGTATGTAGCCTCAGGACCAGTTCCTATAATCACATTTTCTTTTATTGCATCTTCTAAAATTATATTAACTCCATCATTGTTAGTAAATTGTATACCATCTTTTCCAGTTTGAGTAACTATTTTATTTCCCATAGGATACTTTGAATCATATGTTGTTATAGTTTCAAATGGTATAACTTGAGTTAATACAGATACATTTTTTATAGAATCATCACTGTATTCAAATTTAGTATAAGAATTATTAATACCAAATAAATTAGATATAGAAATTGCAATAAAGCAAAACCATTTACCTAATAACTTTAGTAAATAAAAGTTCATTCCCTCACCTCAAATTTGTCTTTCGACAATGATAATTTTAACATAAATACTTATCTAAGTCAAATTGGCTAATGGCATTTGATGTTGTTATAGAAAGTACATCTTCTAAACTTATACCTTTAATTTCAGATATTTTTTTTGCAACATAAATAATATTATACGGCTCATTTTTAGATCCTCTATATGGTTCTGGAGTTAAATACGGACTATCAGTTTCTAATAATAAACTATGAATATCAACATTTTCAACAATATTTTGAAGCCTTTTAGCATTTTTAAAAGTTAATACTCCACCTATTCCAAGTCTACAATTTATTTTAATAAATTTTATAGCACTCTCTAAACTGCCACTAAATGAATGGATATCTTTTTTTATATCTTTATATTCCTTTAATATTTCTAATGTGTCATTTATTGCATCTCTAGAGTGAATTATAACAGATTTATTATACTTACGAGCAAGATTAAGTTGTTTAATAAATACTTCTTTCTGTATATCTTTATTTTCTAAAGTATAATGATAATCTAGACCAATCTCACCTATGCCAACTATTTTTTCATCATTTAAATGCTTTTCTATAAATGATAATGTCTCTTCATATGAAGAGCCGATTTCGGTTGGATGTAAGCCTAAAGCTCCATATACATTTTTATATTTTTTAACTAATTCTAGTACTTCCTTATTATCATTTATATTAGTTCCATTTACTATAATTATATTATTTTCCATTTTATTTATTACTTCATCTATATTATCATAGTACTCATGAAATATATGACAATGTGTATCTACCATGTTATCACCTATATAAAATTATAGCATAAAAAAATAAATCCAATAACTATATATTGAATTTCTTTTTTATGAAATAACGTATTACTAAAAATGATACAACAATTAAATACAATAAATCAGATATATTAAAATCAACTATCATGCTAGCAATAGCAAACAAAGTAGGTAAAAATACTAATGATACAGCAACTTTTTCTTTAATGTTTTCCATAAAGTGTATCCTTTCCGATTGTTACGACCCTTTAAATATAACATATATTTTTATATCATTTCAATTATTTTAACCTACAAATTATGACATTTTACATTCTTTTACATATCATTCTAAACTAGTATAAAGTATTTTAGAAGCAATTTGTATTATTTTATAATCAGCATCAGTGATTTCATTTTTTTCATTAAGTATAATTATAGAACCAATACAATCGCCAGATAGTATTATAGGACAAATAGCGTACGATGCCTTTAGTGTTTTGTCATCTGTTATTTCAATTGTTTCAATACTTCTAGATATAGTATTTTCTCTTTTTAGTATCATAGATTCTAAATGATTACTTATTTCTTTATTTAAATAATCTTTTTTACTAAGTCCAGATACTGCAATTATTTCTTTTGAATCAAACACTAAAACAACATTTTTAGTATAATAGTATATAGATTCAGATATAACTTTTGATAATTCTTCTAATTTTTTTACTAGAGAATACCTTTTTAATACTATATTATCTTCATCATCTACAAATATTTCTAAATTTTCACCTTCATTAATTCTTAAATTTTTTCTTATTTCTTTTGGAACTACTATACGACCCAATTCATCTATTCTTCTTACTATTCCTGTTGCTTTCATAAACATTCCTTTCTTTTATATTTTGCTCTATTTATTAGTAAATATACAAAAAAAGGCAACTAAATTGCCTTTTCTATAACAAATAATAAATCTATTAAATAATATATAAAATGTTTATCTAAACCTTTTATTGGTAATGATATAATAAGATTTTTTTCTTGCATATTAAACTTAAATTTATTATTTACTTGCAAAGCAGATATAAATAATTTTTCACCATTTAATCTATCTAATAATTCTTTATCTATAGTTATCTCAACACTATTAACAGTTTGTTTTACTTTAGTAATTTTTAATTTATTAGCTAAATGTTCAAACCATTCCTCATACATATAAATAATTAAATCATCTGATATCTTACCAAATCTATCCTCAAGTTCTGTTTTAACACTTAATAATTTTTCATAGCTATCTATAGTATTTATTTTTTTGTGTATCTCTATTTTTAATTCGTTTTCACTTACATAAGATGATGAAACAGATGTATTAACATCTAATAATGGTTTAGAATCAACTTCAGTTATTACTTCATGCCCTGTTCTTTTATCTATTTCATCTTTTAACATTTTCATAAATAATTCAATACCAACACTATCTATAAAACCAGCTTGTTCACTTCCTAGTACATCACCAGCTCCACGGATTGATAAATCACGCATAGCAATAGAAAGTCCACTACCTAATTCTGTAAATTCTTTTATTACAGATAATCTTTTTTTAGCTACTTCATTTAATATTTTGGAATTATCATACATTAAATAACAATAAGCGATTTTATTACTACGTCCAACTCTTCCTCTTAATTGATATAACTGAGATAAACCAAACCTTTCTGCATCTATTACTATTAATGTATTAACATTTGGTATATCTATACCGGTTTCTATTATAGTCGTACAAAGTAGTACATCATATTTTTTATTAATGAAGTCCATCATAACATTTTCTATTTCTTTTTTGTCCATTTTTCCGTGTGCTGTTGTTATTCTAACATTTGGAATCATATCCATTATTTCTTTTTTCTTAGAATCCATATCATCTATTTTATTATATAATATAAAAATTTGACCATCACGGGATAATTCTTTATATATTGCATCTTTAATTATTTTTTTATTATATGAAAGTACGTAAGTTTGTACAGGATATCTATTAGCAGGTGGAGTTTCTAATGTTGATAATCCCCTTACTCCAGATAATGACATTTGTAACGTTCTAGGTATTGGAGTTGCTGAAAGGGATAAAACATCTATATTATTTTTAAATTCTTTTAATTTTTCTTTATGTTTAACACCAAAACGTTGTTCTTCATCTATTATAAGTAACCCTAATTTTTTAAATTTTATATTATCATTAAGGATTTTATGTGTCCCAATAATAAAATCTACATTACCAGATTCTATATCTTTAATTATTTCATTAGTTTGCTTTACAGAAACAAATCTATTTAATAACTTAATTGTTATAGGAAAAGATTTAAATCTTTCAACTGCATTTTTAAAATGTTGTGAGGACAGTATCGTAGTAGGACAAAGTAAAGCTACTTGATAACCTGATGATATTGCTTTAAAAGCAGCTCTAAAAGCAACTTCTGTTTTACCATATCCAACATCACCACATAATAATCTGTCCATAGGATGATTAGATTCCATATCTTTTTTTATTTCATCTATTACTTTTATTTGGTCTTTAGTTTCTTCATAAGTAAATTCTTTTTCAAAGGCAAGTTGCATATCATCATCTTTATTAAATGCATATCCTTCTTTTGTTTCTCTTAATGCATATAAATTTAAAAGTTCATCTGCCATATCCATTGCACGTTTTTTTGCTTTTAATTTAGTTTTTTCCCATTCCATAGATCCAAGTTTATTTAATTTTGGAACATATGCATCATTAGAACTATATTTACTTATTAAATCTATTTTTTCAACAGGAATATATAATTTATCACCATCTTTATATTCTAGTTCCACATAATCTTTCATTAAACCATTTTTAGATATTGTTTTTATTCCTATGTACTTACCTATTCCGTACATAAAGTGTACTATATAATCTCCCACCTCTAATTTTGTAATATCTTTAATTCTGGTACCATATTTAAAATTAGTCTTATAATTTTGATTATGATTTTTATTAAATATTTCATTTTCACTTATAAATATATATTTATCATATGAAAATCCTAATGTTATATTTTTTATAATTATATTTATTTTATTTTCTATTATTTCTTCTTCATTAGTAAATACTATATCATCTACTATATCTATTAACTTATTAGCCTGATATCTATTTGATACACAAATTATTACTGTTTTACTAGGTAAAAGTTTATGTAATTCTTTTCCTATAGTTTCAGGATTTGATAAATCAATATTATTTGAATATGAATTATATGTAACTAAATCATCTTTAGCAGAATCATAACTACATAAATCAATATAATTATCTGGTACTATTAATTCGTTCATATATTTAGTATTAGTATCTAATGAAGCTGAAACAGAATATTCAAACATATCATTAATTAAATTATTATAACTGATTTCTATATCGTTTAAATCATTATAAAAAATAGTAAAATCTTTATAATCTTTAATAGAGTATACTTCTGTATATTTAATTAAATCTCTATGAATATTAGAATGTGTACTTGAGCCTAAAAATTCTGTATTTGGAATAATAGATACATTATCAATTTGTTCAATGGTAAGTTGTGTATTTACATCAAATTTTCTTATTGATTCAATTTCATCACCAAAAAACTCAATCCTTATAGGATTATCATAATTTATTGGGTAAACATCTATTACAAATCCTCTTTTTGCATATTCACCAGATTTATTAATTAGTATCTCGTGACTATAACCTACATTATATAATTTTTCTGATAACTCATTTATATCATAGGATTCACCTATTTTTAAATTAATGTAACTACTATTAAAAATATCTTTACTAGGTAAAAATCTCAAATACCCCATTAAATTAGTTACAACTATAAAATTTCCATCGTTTTTTAATTTATTGAGAGTTTCTAATCTTGTCATTTTAAGTTCTGGTGAAGTAGCTAAAACTTCACTTGTTAAAAAATCATCCATTGGAAATAATAATACATTTTCATTATAATTCTTTAAAGCTTGATAAAACTTATTAGATTCATATATTGAGTTACATACAAAAAGTACCGATTTATTTAATGAATCATAGTAATTATTTATATAAATACATTTTAATTCATCTGTTAAGCCTGTTACTGTTTTATTATCAAATTTATTAAAAATGTTAAAAATACTCATAAATCCTCCTATAAGTAAAAAGATACAGATGTATCTAATTATATTTATTCATTAAATTATCAAAATTCATATTTAAAAAATCATTAAATAAAGAGGGCATTTTATCAATAACTATAGATAATTTTTCTTTTTCTTCATTATTAAATTTACCTAAAACATAATTAATTGTATCAATATTTTTATTTTTTGAAATTCCTATTTTAACTCTTTTATATTCTTGAGTTTTTAAATTCAATTCTATATTTCTAAGTCCATTATGTGTAGCTGAACCCTTATATTTTAATTTGCATTTTCCAAGTTCTATATCCATATCATCACAAAGTATTAAAATATCAGATATAGGAACTTTATAAAAATCAACAAATTTTTTAATAACTTCACCAGATAAATTTATATAACTTTGTGGTTTTAATAATATTACCTTTTCACCATTTATTATTGTTTCTACATACAATCCATCAAATTTTGTTTTAGAAAAATCTAAATTTAAACTTGAAGCAATTTTATCTATTGCTATAAAACCGGCATTATGTCTAGTATTATCATATTCTTTTCCCGGATTTCCCAAACCGACTATCAATTTCATTATTTCCCAGACTCCTCATTTCCATTATATTCCATATACACTTCATTTTTAGTTAATTGTCGTTCTTTAGCAACTTTTTTTATTGCCTCTTTTTTATCTATTCCTTCTTTTATATATAAATTAACGTGTTCTATTATTGTTAAGTTGTCAAAAGTATTTACACTTTTATTACCTTCAATCACTATAACAAATTCCCCTTTTGCATCTCTAACTTCTTCAATTACTTCATCTAAATTCCCTCTATATACCTCTTCAAATTTTTTAGTTATTTCCCGGGAAATGCTACATTTTCTATTTCCTAATATATTTAACATATCCGTTAAAGTTTCTACTAATCTATGAGGTGATTCGTAAAAAATCATAGCTGGACTTAAATTTTTTAAATCTTCTAATTCTTTTCTTCTTTTACTTTGTTTGCTATTTAGAAAACCGTAAAAAGTGAATGGAAAAATATCAAGATTTGATACTATTAAAGCTGATACAAATGCACACGCACCAGGTATAGATACAACATTATAACCATTTTCTATAGCATACTTAGCTAATTCATAACCTGGATCACTTATCACTGGTGTTCCCCTATCTGTAACTAGTCCTACATCATATCCATTTTTTAAATATTCTAATAATTTTTCTTTATTTTCTTCTTCATTATACTGATGGTTTGATATTAATTTTTTCTTAATATCAAAATGTTTTAATAATTGATTTGTAATTCTTGTATCTTCAGAAAATATAACCTCTACTTTTTTTAAAGTTTCTAGTGCTCTATATGTTATATCATCCATATTTCCAATTGGAGTTGCTATTAAATAAAGTGTACTTGTTCCATCATAACTTTTTTGTGACATTATTCTCACCTCTACTCAAAAAAATTTTTAACTTGCATAGAATACTCTCCATTTTCATCATGTGTGTAAATAGGTGGTTCTATTTTAATACCAGGTCTTCCATTCTTCTTTCCCTCAATTAATAATATATTGGCATCCTTATCTTTCTTTGGATAAACAAATTGTATTCTTTTAGGCTCTATATTATATTTTTTCATTGATGTAATTATATCAACTAATCTTTCTGGTCTGTGTACCATTACTATATTTCCGTTATTCTTTAATAATTTTTTAGATATCTTAAATATTTGATCTAAATTCAACTTTATTTCATGTCTTGCAATTGTTTTATAGTCTGAATCATTAAAATTTGAACCATCAGATACTTTAAAAAATGGTGGATTACATGTAATTATATCAAATGTCTCAGTTTCAAATGAATCATAAATTTCATTTATATCACCATTTATTATTTTTATTCTAGATTCCAAATTATTAATTCTAACAGATTTCAACGCTAATTCATATACTTCTTTTTGTATTTCAACACCTATTATATTTGCATTTGTTTTAGTAGATAAAATAAGTGGGATTGGTGCATTTCCACAACCTATATCTAAAATATTTTTAACATTTGTATTTATAGTTGCAAAATTAGGTAGTAATACAGAATCTAAAGAAAAATTAAACATATCTGTATTTTGAACAATATAATAATCTTTATAACCTAATAAATAATTAATTACTTCCATTATTATTCACCTTTACTACTTCATTATTTTCCAAAACAACATCATATGATTTATTTATTATATCTAATGAAGTTACTTTACCACTTTTTCCATTTACCTCTAATACTTGTCCAATTTTAGGTAAACATTTTCTACATTCTGTATAATTATCATTTTCATATTTTAAACAACATAATAATCTTCCACATACCCCATTTATTTTATTTGGATTTAATGATATATTTTGATTTTTAGCCATATTTATCGAAACAGAAGTAAAATCAGAACCAAACCTAGAACAACAAAGCATTCTACCACATAGTCCACATCCACCTACTTCTTTAGCTTTATCTCTTACACCAATTTGTCTTAATTCTATTCTAGTCTTATATTTATTAGCTAATTCTTTTGCAAGGGTTCTAAAATCTATTCTAGTATCTGAAACAAATCTAAATAATAATTGTGAACGATTTAAATTATAACTTGCATCTATTACTTGCATATTTAATCCAAGTTTATTTACTAGTTCCTTACATTTTTTTAATGCCCCAACCGCATCTTTTATATTTTTTTGATAATCTTGATAATCTTTTCTATTTGATAATCTTACAATTTTACTATTTTTTTCTATTTTTTTTTCTGATTCAAAAGTTGGAAATTCTACTTTACCTAGTTCTAACCCTCTATCGGTTTCAACTATTACAGTAACATTTCTTTTTAAATTAAAATTATCAGAATTAAAATAATGAATTTTATTATCTAAATTTATACCAACTATTTTCAATTTCTCACCTGCATTTCTATTATTAGTCTATCTATTAATAAATTTAAATTAGCATTATAATCTAAATTTTTTCTTGATTCATTTAAAACATTTATTTTATTTAAAATTTCTTTAACCAGATTACTTTCGGCAATTTTAACAATCATATCTTCATATTCATTAAATAATTTAATTGAAACATTTATTTTATAATTTAAAATATCTTTATAAAAATAAATCATTATAAAAAGTGCGAATTCTATATCTTCTTTTTTAGGAAAAAAATCAAAAAAATACTGATTAGTATAAACTATAGTTTTTAACTTATTTCTTTCTATTTGTTCAATAAATTTTAATACATTCTCTATCTTTTCTAAACTTGTATTATTATTAACAAAATCTTCATAGTCAGTCGTATTATTAAAAAGTAATATTCCTAATTTTTCTACGACATTATTTCCTTTTTTTATACGACCATTTAAAGATATTACCTGACACCTTGAAACAATCGTTTCAATTAATTGATAAGAATTATTAGTTACCAATATAGCTATAATGCCTTCTTGTGGTTCTTCTAAGAATTTTAATATAGTATTTGCAGAACTTTGATTTAATTTATCAGCCTTATTAATTATGTATACTTTTCTTGAACCAATAATGCTTTTTTTATTAAATTCTTCTTGAAGTTCTAGTAATTGTTCTTTTTTTATCCAACTACCATCTGGTTCTATAATTTTTAATTCTGGATAATTATTTTCATCTATAGTTAAACACTGCATGCAATTATTACAATTAGGATTTCCATTATTATAGTTTTTACACAATAATAATTTAGCAAATGAAAGTGCAAAATCATATCCCTTTTCATATCCATTAGTCTCTATGATATAGGCATGTGCTAATCTATTATTTTTAATTGCATTCTTAATCATTTTTGTTGCTATTACTTGCTCATTCATTTCTTCAAACATTATATCACTTTTCCTTAAAACGCTATAACTAAAATAAGTATTAATAATAATAAAGATGGTATCCCAAAAATAGTTAAAACAGAAATTGTTATTATATTTATTGGAATAATTAAATTTATTGGTGCTGCTATCAAATTATAACCATATAGTATAAATGCGCTTATAACTATTTTTTTTATTAATTCATAGATTTTTTTAAACATATAATCACCAATAAAAAATATGAATAATTACTATAATTTATGAAGATGTTATATCTTTTCTTTCATCCAATGCAAGTTCTAAAGTAAGTGGATCAATATAATCCATATCAGCACCCAATGGTATACCATGCGCTAATTTAGAAATAGTAACATTTTTATCTTTTAATACTTTTGAAATATATAAAGATGTAGTTTCACCCTCTATACTAGGTTTAACAGCTATTATTACTTCTTTTACATTTTCTTCTTCTACTCTTTTTACTAATGATTGTATGTTTATATCTTCTGGATTTACTCCGTTTAAAGGAGAAATAAGACCTCCTAAAACATGATATTTTCCAGGAAATATTCCCATTTTTTCAAATTGAAAAACATTTTTTGGTTCTTCAACAACACAAATTACATCATTCGTTCTATTCTCATTTGAACATATTGAACAAATATCTTGTTCTGTTAAGTTATGACATACCTTACAAGTTTTAATATTTGTTTTAGATGAAAGTAAAGATTGCACAAAAAGATCAATTATATCTTGATCTAGTTCTAACGTCTGTAAAGCCATACGCTCTGCAGTCTTTTCACCGATACCAGAAAATTTTTTAAAACATTCAATTAAATCAATAATTGTTTGTGGCATTAAAATAACCCCGGCATTCCATTAGAAAATTTGCCCATCTTTTTTTCTATATCTTTATCAATGTTATTAAAAAGTTCATTAATTGCAACCTGAACTAAATCTTGTAATACTTCAACATCCTCTTTTTCAAGTAAATCCATGTTTATGTCTATTGATGTAATTGTTTTATTTCCTTTTGCTTTTATTGTTACAAAAGATTTAGATATTTCATAATCAGTATTATCTATTTCTTCTTTTGCATTCATCATATCTTTTTGTAATTTTTGTGCTTGTTTCATCATTGCTTGTAAATTCATTTTTATCTCTCCTTTATTTATACTCAACTAAATTACCAAACAAATTTGTCATATCATCATTTGAATCATTTTTTAATTTTCTTAATACTTCCATTGAATCAGAGCTTTCTAAAATATAATTATATACTTTAGATTTAGTATTAAATTCTTGTTTTATTATTTCCCATTTTTCTTCTGGGACTGAAATAACACTATAATGTTTATTTAATTTTTTTTCTATTAACTCTTCTATATCAAATAAGTTTTTATTAAATAAATAAGATAGATGTGGAGTTTTATATGTAAATATAATATATTTATCACTTGCCGCCTTTAATGTTCCATCCATTATAGTTGAAACAATATTTGAATATTTTTCATCAAATATAAAATCCATTAAATCTTGCAATTGATTTTTTAATTCAATAGTGTCTTTTTTAGAAAATTCAGATAAAGTATTATTTACTCTTAACTCTACAAAATCATTATACTCCTTTTTTATTTCCCAGGAAATATTTTCTTCGTTATTTATAGTGCTAGTAATAACTTTATCATTATTAGTTGTATCAATTATATTTTCAACTTTTTTTTCATCAGCATTTTCATTTGTTTTATTATCTATTTTTTTTTCTTCCACAGTATTTTTAACTTCTATATTGTTATTACTATTTTTATTTTTAGGTTCTGATTTTATGTTAGATTCTATTGATATTATATTTTTTTGCTTCATCTTATCAATTATTTTAATAAAAGATAATTCAAGTAGTAATTTAGGATCTGATATCTTCTTCATATCAAATAATGTATCGTTCATAATATTTATAAACTCAATTAATTCATCCACAGTATAAGTAGATGAAAATTTTAAGTAAATTTCACTTTCCTTTTGGATCTTACTTTTTATCATTATACATTCTTTTATAAAATTTATTATTTCACTTACTATTTTTGTAATATTCTTACCATCATTATCATATTCATCAATTAAATTGATTATTGAAGTTAAATCATTATCAATTATTTTATTCATAAGGTTAGAAATGTCTTCTTTTGATAATGTTCCATTTACCATATGGACATCATTACTAGTTATTATGCCATCCTTATACGAAATTACTTGATCTAATATTCCAATAGAATCACGTAAGCATCCATCACCTAAACGAGCAATTTCTAAAAGTGCTGATTCATCATATTTTATAGCTTCGTTATTGCATATATATTCTAATCTTTCTATTATTTTTTCTTCAGGTATCTTTTTTAAATCGAATCTTTGACATCTTGATAAAATCGTTATTGGGACCTTTTGAGGATCAGTAGTCGCTAATATAAATATTACATGTGCTGGTGGTTCTTCTAATGTTTTTAATAGAGCATTAAAAGCTCCAATTGTTAACATATGTACCTCATCTATAATATATATTTTATATTTTCCTATAGTTGGTACTAAAACGGCTTTATTATTTATTTCACGAATCTCATCTACTCCATTATTAGAAGCTGCATCCATTTCAATAATATCCATTGTCTGCTCGTCCTTATGTGTACAAAATACACATCTTCCACATGTGTTTTTCCCATCACTTTCTTCACAATTTACTAGCCTAGAAAAAATTTTAGCTATAGTTGTTTTTCCACATCCCCTCGGACCTGTAAAAAGATAGGCATGACTAATTTTTTTATTTAATATACTGTTCTGCAAAGTTTTAATTATTACATCTTGACCTACTACATCATCAAATGTTTTTGGTCTGTATTTTCTATATAGTGCTTGATACATTGTCATCACCTCTTCCAACATAAATATTATAACATTTTTATTGTTTTCTTTAAAGATTTGTTCTTCTATTTTTAAAGAATTTCTTTAGTAATTGTTGGCATTCTTTCTCACATACTTTGCCTACTATTTTTACATTTTTAATATGTTTAGTCATTCCAAAATTTTGGTTTTCCACTCCATAAAAAATTTTACTAATTCTAGATTCTGCAATTGCTCCACTACACATCATACAAGGTTCCATTGTTACATATAGTTCACAATCTAATAGTCTCCAATTTTTTAATTTTCTAGATGCTTTTCTGATTGCTAAAATTTCTGCATGATTAGTACAATCTTTTTTTATTTCTTTCATATTGTGGGCTTTTGATATTACTTTGCCATTTTTGACAATAACTGCTCCCACTGGAACCTCACCTTTTTTATATGCTTTATATGCTTCTTTTAATGCTATGTTCATATAATTATCCATAACGATTCACCTCATAAAAAAAAGCACACACATATAGAGGTTCTTAAGGCTGCTATCTTCCAATCCTGACCTGTTTCAAACATAAATGTTGTGCATTATTAATATATACTATTTTCTTTAATTAATCAAGTTTTATTATAGTTTCACGTGTAACATTGGTTTATAGTTTCACGTGTAACATTGGTTTATAGTTTCACGTGTAACATTGGTTTATAGTTTCACGTGTAACATTGGTTT
>CAKPNP010000006.1 GCA_934169415.1 uncultured Bacilli bacterium | reverse complement strand
TATATTTTTTATTTTATCATATAATTTATTATTATACTTTAAATATCAAAATATACGTTTAAGAGTCATTATAATATCTATTTAAGCCCCCCCCCCAGGGATACTATTTGCTACATTCATATTTACACCTCAAAATTTTAAAAATTTGTGAATTATTTTACCCACACATTATTTTTATCTACTAAAATAATATCATAATACTCACTATTTTTCAATTTATTTTAAATATTTTATAATTAATACATATAATAAATTGGTGATATTGGGTGTTTAATATATATGATGCTTTATATATAGCTAATAAATTAAATATTAAATTTGATAAATTTAGTATAAAAGACTTTCTGACTGGATTAAATATAGAACTAGAACATGGTAAAATAAATCCTAATACTAATGTAACAAATGATGATTTAGAACTAACTGCTAAAATAGCTTTAGCGCATTTAAATGAATTTAGTAATTATTATAATGAAAATTTTGGATTACCAAATTTTGAGAAAAAATTAAAAGATATTAGTCCTCACTAATATCTTTATTTAATGCTTCTTTTCTTGATAAATTAAGTCTTCCTTTTTTATCATATCCTAATGATTTAACTGTAATTTCGTCCCCTACTTTTACCATATCTGATGGATGTTCTACTCTTTTTTGATCTAAATGTGAAACATGTACTAAGCCTTCACAACCTGGCCATAATTCAACAAAACATCCGAATTCTTCTACTTTAACTACTTTACCAGTATAAATTTTTCCTGCTTCAACTTCTTTTACTATATCTTTAATCATTGTAGCAGTTTTTTCTATAATTTCTTTATCAGTATGATATATAATTACTCTACCATCATCTTCTAAGTCAACTTTAACAGCATTTATATCATTAACACTACTTACACCACTTGCTTCGCAAATAATTTTAGTAATCATTTCTCCACCCTTACCAATTACATCTTTAATCTTATCTGGATTAATTGTAAATGTTAAAGTTTTAGGTGCATATTTACTAACTTCTTTTCTTGGCTCAGCTATAGTATCTTCTATTAAATCTAATATTTGCATACGAGCTTTGCGAGCTTGTTCTAATGCTTCTTTTAATATTTCTTTAGTAATTCCCTTAATTTTAATATCCATTTGTAATGCACATATACCATTTCTTGTTCCTGCAACTTTAAAGTCCATATCACCTAAATGATCTTCTAATCCTTGTATATCAGTAAGTATTGTATAATCACTACCATCACTAATAAGTCCCATTGCAATACCTGCAACTGGTGCTTTAATAGGAACACCTGCAGCCATTAAACTTAAGCATCCTGCACATATACTTGCCTGTGAACTAGAACCATTACTTTCAAGTATTTCTGATACAACACGTATAGTATATGGGAACTCTTCCTCACTTGGTATTACTTGTGCTAAAGCACGTTCACCTAAGGCACCATGACCTATTTCTCTTCTACCAGGAGATGAATATCTACCAGTTTCACCTACTGAAAATTGAGGAAAGTTATAATGTAATATAAATCTTTTAGAATCTTCTATTCCAAGTCCATCTAATATTTGATGTTCACCTAAGGCCCCAAGTGTTGTAATTGATAAACTTTGAGTTTGTCCACGAGTAAATAGTGCTGAACCATGAGTTCTAGGAAGTAAGTCTATTTCACAAGAAAGTGGTCTTATTTCATCCATTTTTCTACCATCAATACGAATATGTTCTTTTACTACTATATTTCTAAAATCACGATATTCTATATCTGATAATATTAGACTTACTTTAGTAAGTAATTCTTTTAATTCTAATTCTTTTAATGATTCATTTTCTAGTTTATACTTATTTAATACTTCTTCTTTTATAGCATCTATTGTAGCATATTTTTCTAGTTTATCCTTTATTCTTAACGCTTCATCCATCCTACTACCAACAAGTGTATCAATTTCATTTCTTAACCCATCTTCTATTTGTAATGATTCATAATCCATTTTTTCATCACCAATAGCGTCTATTATTTCATTTTGGAATTTAATTAACTCTTTTATAGCATCATGTCCAAACATTAAAGCTTCTAACATATCATCTTCACTTACTTCTTTAGAACCAGCTTCTACCATGTTTATGGCATCCATAGTACCAGCTACAGTTAAATCTATATCAGAAAGTTCCATTTCTTTTACTGTTGGATTAATTACAAATTCACCATTTACACGTCCTACTTTAACGCCAGCAACTGGACCATTAAAAGGTATTTTACTAATACATGTTGCAAGTGATGAACCAAATAAAGCAGTTAATTCAGGCGAATTATCTTGATCTACTGATAAAACTGTATTTACTATTTGAACTTCATTTTTAAAATCACCTGGAAATAAAGGACGAAGTGGTCTATCAATCATACGAGCTGCTAATGTAGCATTTTCAGTTGGACGACCTTCTCTTTTAATAAATCCACCTGGTATTTTACCTACTGAATATAATTTTTCATTATATAAAACAGTTAGTGGAAAAAAATCAGATAAAACATTAGCTGTTTTAGATACTACTGTAGCAGTTAATATTACAGTATCACCATATCTAACAAGTACTGAAGATGTTGCTTGTTTAGCAAGTTGTCCATGTTCTACTATTATTTTTCTTCCTCTAAAATCTAATTCGAATACTCTTTTCATAATTACCTCTTTTCTTTTTTTATTTTTTCTTATTTTAAAAAATATATACTTTAAAGAAATTAAAAGACACTTAAAATAAGTGCCTACTTTCTTAAATTTAATTCTTTAATAACTTTACGATATCTTGTAACATCTTCATTAAATAAATAATTTAATAAACTTCTTCTTTGACCAACTTTTTTAAGTAATCCACGACGTGAATGATGATCATGAGAGTGTTCCTTTAAATGTTCAGTTAAGTTATTAATTTCATCAGTTAATATAGCAATTTGAACTTCGATACTACCAGTATCAGTTTCACTTTTACCAAATTTTTTAACTAATTCTGCTTTTCTTTCTTTTGAAACAGCCATTATAAATTCTCCTTTCACTAATTCGCTTAAAACCAAGATAGAAATTGGAGACTTTCCTTCTTAGAAATAAGTACATTTATAATAATACACTAAAAAATAAAAATATGCAAGTATTATAGAAACATTTTATAAGGTTTTAAAACACCATCAAAATCTTTATATAAAAATAAATTATCACCTTTAAATAAAACATAATCTTTATTATATATATTTTTTATCTTACATCCATTTAATACTTTAGGTTTTATATTATCATCTAAAATAACTGTATAATAATCTTTTAATACTTCACTTATTGGTATTATATTATATTCACTATCTATTTTGTCAGCTTCATTTATATCAAATATGCCTTGTTTAGTTCTAACTAAAGCACTCATAGTAGCATTTTCATTTATACTAGAAGCTAAATCTCTTATTAAACTTCTAATATAAGTTCCTTTACTAACTAAACATTTAAACTTAACTACAGTTTTATTATTTTCAATTTTATAATCTACTAAAGAAATATCATAGATACTAACCTCTTTTTTAGGTAATACAACATCAATATTATTTCTTGCATATTCATATAATTTTTTACCATTTACTTTAACAGCAGAATATATAGGCACTTCCTGCATATAAGTTTTTTTAAAACTATTTAGCATAGATAAAATTTTATCAATATCAATTATACAATCATAATCAGATAAAATATTACCTGTTATATCAAGTGTATCAGTAGATAGTCCAAATATCATAGTTGCTATATACTCTTTTTTATTAGCAACTAACAGTTCAGATATTTTAGTAGCAGTACCAACAGTTAAAACTAAAACGCCTGTTGCAAGTGGGTCTAATGTACCAGTGTGCCCTATTTGTTTAGTTTTTAATTTTTTAGATACTATATTTACAATATCCCTTGAAGTGTAATTAATGGGTTTATCTATTAAAATAATTCCATTAGTCATCATTACCTCTAAATAAAATTAAAATTCTTAAAATTTGTAGTACGTTTGATAAAACAGATGCAACATAAGTCATTGCTGCAGAAAATAATACTTTTCTAACACCGTTTAATGAATCTTTAGAAACAAGTCCTAATTTATCTAACTCTTTTTTAGCCCTTCTTGATGCATTAAATTCAACTGGTAAAGTAACTATTTGAAATAAAAGTGTTACTAAAAGTACTAATAAACTTAATTTTAAATAACCTGTTAGACCACCTATAATAGATACTATTAAACCAAAATATCCTAAATATGAAACAAAATTTACAATTGGAACTAAAGCAGATCTTATTCTCATAAATGAATAGCCTTCTTTATCCTGTATTGCATGACCACATTCATGAGCAGCTACAGCCATACTTGATATTGAAGTATTTGAATAAATTGATTCTGATAATCTAACTACTTTACTATTTGGATCATAGTGATCAGTTAATTCACCACTTACCTTAACAACTCTTATAGAATCTAACCCGTTAGCATCAAGTATTTTTCTTGCTACACTTGCTCCTGTTAAGTCATAATCATTTCTTACTCTACTATATGTTTTATATGATATAGAAATACCAAGTTGAGCAATTAATACAATTATAAATCCAACAACTGGTAAAAAATAATATAAAATAACTTCCATTAAATCACCTCGTATATAACTCCATCTTTAGTATCTTTAATAATAATTCCCTTGCTTTCAAGTTCATTTCTTATATTATCTGCTAAAGCATAATCTTTATTCTCTTTTGCAATTTTTCTTTCTTTTATTTTTTCTTCTATGTATTTTTTTAAATCTTCATCAATATGTTTATCAACATTATCTAATAAATTTAATGATAAAACAGTATCATATGATTTAATAATTTCTTTTTTTGTAGAATCATTAGTATCCAATTTTAATACATCATATAAACAAGTAAGCATCATAGATGTATTTAAATCATTTTCTATAGCCTTTTTAAATTCATCTACATAATGATTATATACTTCATTATCTATATTTCCATCATCTTTTAAATTTAATACTTTATTTTTAAGTTTATTATAAGTATTTTCTGCATCGCTAAGTGCTTCATATGAAAATACTAATTGATTTCTATAATGAGATTTTAAACAAAATAATCTATATGAAATAGGATTGAATCCTTTTTCTTCAAGGAGTGAAACAGTTAAAAATTCACCTTTACTTTTACTCATTTTGCCACTTTGATCATTTAAATGTTCGCCATGCATAAAATACTTACACCATTTATGACCTAAATAGCACTCTGATTGAGCTATTTCATTTGTATGATGAGGAAATATATTATCAACACCACCACAATGGATATCTAAATATTCACCTAAGTACTTAATACTAATACCAGAACATTCAATATGCCATCCAGGGTATCCTACTCCCCATGGACTATCCCATTTCATAGCATGATTAGAAAACTTACTAGAAGTAAACCATAAAACAAAATCAAAAGGATTTTTTTTATACTCATCTACTGTAACATCACTTCTTACAGCTAAAGTTTGCTCTTCCATTGTTCTACCTGACAACTTAAAATAGTCCTGAGCCTTAGAAATATCAAAATAGACATTATTATTTGCAATATAAGCATATCCATCATTTAATAATTTTTCTATCATTTTAATATACATATCTATTTGTTCACTTGCTTTTTCTACTATTTCAGGCTTTTTAATATTTAATTTCCTACAATCTTCAAAGAATGCTTTAGTATAAAAATCAGCTATTTCATATACTGTTTTATTTTCTCTTAAAGCCCCTTTTTCCATTTTATCTAAACCTGTATCAGCATCACTTGTTAAATGTCCAACATCAGTTATGTTCATACATCTTTTTACATTATATCCTAAATAATTTAAACCTTTTTCTAATATATCTTCAAATATATATGTCCTTAAATTTCCAATATGTGCATAATGATATACAGTAGGTCCACATGTA
Organism: uncultured Bacilli bacterium; assembly: GCA_934169415.1. Lineage (GTDB taxonomy): Bacteria > Bacillota_I > Bacilli_A > RF39 > UBA660 > Faecisoma. Next base: position 32,582 of record CAKPNP010000006.1, on the reverse strand, counting down.
TATAAAGTTACACAATTTTCATTATATGGCACAAATTCTTCTATTTTTTTAGTTAATGTATTATATAATTTCATTTAATCACCTCAATAAAATTATATCATTTATTTAAAAAAAATAAAACAGAATTAACTGTTTTATTTAGTATGTGATGTACTTTCTTCAAAACATTCTTCTAAAGAACTTTTTGAATTTAAAGTAACATTTAATTCACTATATAATTGACTTAATATAATTTCCATATCTTTAGTACTCATTATATCTATTTCATTTTGATAATTATTAACAAGTCCAGTTTTAGCTAAATATGAATTACCCTCTGTTGTAAGTAGGCTCATAACCAATAAAGCTCCTGATGTTAGTTCTGCATTTGTATATCCATTAATTCTTCCATTATACAATGAATAATTAATGATTTCATCCATAAATTTACCAATTGATTCATTACGTGATGCTTCTGTTACACTATTATCATTTATATTATTAGCTAATATGTCATAGCCTGTTTGAACATAACTTATAGCATCTCTATCAATTTCATCTAAAAATAATTTAGATAAATCTGCATGTTTAGAATCATTACCATACCAAGCTTCTACCATATTCATATCATACGAAGTAATTGTTTCTAATACCGAATTAATTATTTCTTCTTCACTTGCAAATCTACTTTCAATTAATTGTGATAACTCAGGAGTAGCCATAGACATATTACATACATATAATAATGCTTCTATAGATTCTTTTCTTACATTAAAATCTAATTCTTTATTTTCTTCCATTATTTCATCTACTAATTTTGAAAATCTTTCTACATCTAGTACACTAATTTCTTCTTCTGTAACCTCTTCTGTAGTTGTTTCTTCTGTAACTTTTTCAGTTGTTCCCTCTTCTATAGTAGTTTCTTCTGTAGTTGTTTTATTATCAATCCATTTATTAAATGGATCATTATTTCTAGTTTGTTCTATAGTTGTTTCATTATTATTTACAGTTTTTGGTGAACATGCAGTTACTGACATTACTGTAGCTAAGCCTAGCATTGCTAACCCACCTTTTATTTTTAATTTTTTACTTAAACCTTTAATATTAATATTTGATAAATTCTTCATAAATTTCCCCCTCTTTCAATTTATGGCGTTTATATTACCATACCTTTATTATTTTGTCAAATTACAATAATCTTATTAAAGTTTTCCCCTTTAATGGCTATTATTATAGCACTTTTTTTATATTTGTCAAATTTTATTTTTAAAAAAAGATAAAAATAATCTTACCCTACTTTAATCATTTTTATTCAACTCTTTTGATATGTTTTTTTTAAGAATTAATACTGAACTAGTCAAATTTGAATTAATATTTAAATATGATGAAATTAAAATTTGTGAAGCATCTTCAAATTCAATATTTCTTAAATTATATAAAATGTAACTAATTTTAGAAACTGGATTATGTATGAATCTATATTTTTCTATAAATTCATTTACTGCATCTCCAACTGCTTCCACTCTATTTAAAACTTCTTTTTTTATATTACAATCTAGTTCATCTACGTTTATATTTCCAAAAGATGACAATCTAGATAACTTTTCTTCTAATTCAATAGACCATGGTAAATTTTTTTGAGGATATATTAAAAATTTTATATCATCACTTAAATTAAATCCTAAACTATACATAATAGAAAACATATTTTGAAATTCAATGTATGTATTCCTATTTAATAAATCAGGATTTTTACAATAAAATTTTTTATATAAAATACACATAATTTTGCTATCACCATCAAGAGAAAGTGGTTTAAGTTTTTTTAAAGAAGATATTATATCTAATTGTTCAGATAAAATCTTAGAATACTTTATTTTAGTATTTTCGTCTATGTCATCATTCAACATAAAATTTACTTTTCCCAAACTATATGAAGTATCTAAAGATTTATTAGTATATCTATAATCTTTTAATATATTATCAACATGATTAATCGAAATAGATGTGTTTTCATTAGTAAGAATAATTTCTAAAGTATTTAATTTAAAATCTTTTAAAATAGTTTTTACATTTAAAACATAATTTGAAATATTGTTAGCCTTAATCATTGATAATGCATAACTTATATTATCATACATTTTTGATTCTTTTAACTTATCATCAATATCATACTTTATAACTGATATATATTTTATATTTCCAATTTCAGTACTTAGCGTTTTATTTCTTTTTACTTGCATATATTCACCCCTAATAATATGTTAAGTATTATATACTAAAATATATTAAATTGCAAATAATAATTTAAATTGTATAATATAAGAATAAGACAAATATTTTTTAAATTGACTTTACTTTTCTTCGCAGCATAATCAAATATATTGACATATTAATTAAATAATTTTAAAATCATCTATATTTACTATATTTTTTTATGGATAAAATCTTAGAATCGATTTGCTCTATAGAGGAATGAATAAAATCATAAGCACTATCTAATAATAACTTGTGTTTTTCTAATATTTCTAGTGTATTTTCATGCCCAAATATTATAAAAACAAATACGTATACATGGCTTTAGACACTTACACGCTACGCCATTATACAATAATGATGTTAAAGTTAAAATGATACAAGAACGTTTAGGTCATTCTGATATTAATGTTACATTAAATACTTATGTACATACTGATAAAGAGCAAGAAAAAAGATTAATCAAGAAGATTAACCTCATTCACACCATTTTTTAAAAAAATCTCTTGTAATTGCAAATTTCTTAGATTTTTTTAAAACTATTCATTTAAACACCCTCAAATTTTAAATTTTACGGGGTTTTTAGCAATATTTGGTGCCGACGACGTAGAGGTCTACAACTTTTTTTCGGCAATAACGATTCATATGAATCAATCTATATAAATTATAACAAATCATAATAATATGAGCAATAATTTTATTATAAATAACTTTAAAAAATATATTTATATTTTAATTATTTATTATTTGTTTTAACTTTTTGTGCTACCAAATTTAAAACAGAGATAATTGATGGATTATTATTATAAAGTTTTTCTAAGCTCTCATTAATGGACATTACTTCATAACAAACTTTTTTTTGACTAGATTTATATCTTTTAGTACTATCAAAATCAACTCTATTAATAGCACTTTTGATTATTTCTAAATAGTATGATTGTTCAACATCTGAACTTGAATTTAAATAGCTATATACAAAAGAGATAAAAGAATCAGTACCATTGTTAAGTATATTCCAGTCAATTAATTCATTATTAAATACAAGCATATTTACGCTATATAGATCACTTGAATTAGGTAGCATTGCAAATAATGGTTCACTTGATGTTCCAATATTCCAATTTGGATCATATAATCCATTTTCTATAATATACTTATAAATATTTTTTAATATTTCATCATTATAATCCAATACTTTTCTTTTTTTAGAATCTAAAATTGTAAACACTAATAATCTTACTAATTCTACATCTCTTATTATTTCAACATTTTTTACATATTCTCCAATTATTGATATTAATTCATTTATGTTATTAATGTTGTATTTATTATAAATATTTTGAATATTACTATTACACTCTTCAATTTTGTCTTTTTGTTCTAAATTTTTATAATATAATTTATAGTATGATAATTGATATATTTTATTTATATCATTTAATAATATTTTTAAATCGTTCATAAAATCACCTAATTGGTTATTTATTATACACGAAAAAAAGATATATTCCTATACCTTTCATTATTTTTTATTTAGAACTAATTTCTTAACTAGTCCTTCATTATATAAATATTCTTCGATATGAACTTGATGACCTTCATCTAGTACGTCATCTATTTTTTCTAATTCTTGAAACATCTTCATAAATGAAACATTAAATGGATCATAAGAACTGCCTGAATTTCTAAATCTAACTCCTATAGTTCCTAAAAAATTATCCTCGCGTTCATATCCATCTATATATTCTTGAGTTCCAAATACTAATTCAAAAGTTTCTTCTTTTTTTATTATTTTTACGTAATTAGATACCAATCTATTAGTTTCATCACTATACCATGTAATAGTCTTGTTATTCTCATCAAATAACGTGTTGTAATTTGAATAACCAAACATTATACATCTTTTCTTTTCTAATTCTTTTTCATTTAACCAATTAATATAATCTTCTCTTGATTCTACATAATAAGGTATTTCATCCCTATCAAATACTCTTAATTTTTCTATATCATCATATAAAATATTAAATAATTCATATAATTTATAGTTTTCTTTAGTAATAGTAAATGTATCAGTATGAATCTCTTCAAAACACGAACAATCTTTATTATTAAATATCCAATACAAATCTCCATTTCCACCAAATAAAATAGTTAATTTTTTATTATCCTCTATTAATTCAATATCTTTAGTGTTATATTCACTATCTCTTAATGTAATTTTCATAATAAACCTCTTTTCATTTATTTTCCAACAGAAGTTAATGTTTTTATTAAAGATTCATATTCATTACTGCTATCTCCTTTTATCAAACCAGTGTCAGCCTTAGTAAATAATATTGACAAGATAATATTTCCTAATTTAGGATCAACATTACCAGAATTAACCAATGATAAGTAAAAATACGTAAGTACATATTTTTGTCTATACTCTTCACTTAAATGCTTAGAAGACATCATTATTTTTATAAAGATTCGAATAACATATATTATTAAACAAATCATTGATAAAATTATAACGCTACTATACACTGGCATTTCTTGACTAAATAAATTTACAGTTATAATTTTCTTTCCAAATTCAATTTTAGGGCTTAAAATAAATCCTAATAAAAATAGCAAAATAATAGATACTATAACTATAGCTATTGCCCAATGAATCGTTTTATTTTTATATTCTTCTGCCTTTTCCATCATAAATTTAGATGGTTCTTCAATTTTTAATTTTTCTGAATAAGTAGTTTCTAAATTTTCTAAATTATTTTTGCTAGTTTCTATAAAATTATTATATTCTTCATTTGATTCGGAAAACCAATTATCAAATTTATATTTTTCTTCTTCTTTGAATTTAATATAATCTTCTTTTTCTTTGTTCATAAAATCTATATAATCATCTTTTGACTTTATGATTTCATCAATAGAATCATTAATATTACTTTCCATCAAAGTGTATAAATTTGATGGAGTGTTATTCCTTTTGAACCTACTTAAACTATGATGATTTGTTTTAAAAAGTATATAATGTAATGCTACATTTTGCTTTGATGATTCAGACAAATATGAATTTAACAAGTTAGGATTTTTAAGTAATTCAATATAACTTAATAAATTATTATAACCTAATTCTTCGTATATTTGTTTTATGGTACTTATTGAATAAGCATTTTCATTTGTTAAACTTTGAATAAATAATGTTTTAATTGTAATATCTCTACTATATTTGGAAATTCCAAAACTACTAAAAATATTATTCTCAATATATTGTTTAACATGTTCGGCATCTGTTCTATCGCAATTTTTTATTAAAGTTTCCATTTTTTCTAATTGATTATCTGCAACATCACAAAACTCATCTATAGTATTTTTAAAAGAATTCTTTATTAATGTAAACTCTTGAATAAATTTTTCATATGAATTTATAGAATATGTTTTATTCATCAAATCATTATATCTTATTGGATATTCGTTTAACTTTTCATCTATAATTTTTGTAATTTCAATTTTTTTAACCATATTATCCCCCAAAGTCTATATACAAGTTATTATATAGTATTTTTTAATAAAATACAAACTATTTAATAATTTTAATTTATATTATAATTCAAAATCATCTCGTGATTTAGATTCATTATCCATTTCAGCAGATCTTTCTTTAGTTCCTAATATACCTCTCATTTGTTTATCATCTAAAATATTCTTACCATATAATTCATAAGCAACACCATAATATTTATCTCGTTTTTCTTTATTACCCCACATTTTATCTACAAAGAAGTGATATAGATTGTTAATTTTATTTTTAATTTTTTCATATAATTCTTTTAGATTATTTAGTTCATTTTGAAGATTTTTATTCTTTTCTTTTAATATAGAATTTTCATTTTTTAAATTATTATTTCTTAATTCTAAAGCATCATTTGATTCTTGTAATATCTTTATTGTATCTTTACTTTCTGATAGTTCATTAGATATATCTTTTAATGATACTGATAAATCTTGAATAGTTTTATAGTCATTATTAGTTTTATCAATTTTTCTAATACTACCATTTATTATTGTTGGAGTAGTATTACAAAAATCACATATTACTCTTAACCTCGATTCTAAAGATTCTTCAATTTCAATTTCTTCTTTAATAATATTTACCATAGACAAATCCTTTCTATGATTTTTTTGATAACAAAAAAATCAATCATTTCTGATTGATTCTATATATCAAAGTTCGAATAGTTCGAACAGATTCGCCAATGGTGCGAGTGAAGGGACTTGAACCCCCATGCCGTAAGGCGCTAGATCCTAAGTCTAGTGCGTCTGCCAATTTCGCCACACTCGCATTACAGTATAATTATAATTCAAATAATGGATTTTTTCAATTATAATTATACATTTTAAACAAAAAGATTGAATGCTTACCCAATCTTAATTATTAAAATGGTGGACCCTGTAGGACTCGAACCTACGACCGCCCGGTTATGAGCCGGATGCTCTAACCAACTGAGCTAAGGGTCCAACTAATTAATAATACTTCTATATAATATCACACTTTTTTTATCTTGGCAATATTTTTTTGAAATATTATTAAATTTATTTTTGTAACATATTGAGTAGATTAATTTTAAATATATCTTTATCATGATTTTCTTTTGATACCATAACACCTTTATAAGTAGTAAGTTCAGATTGATGTCCTTCACCTAATATACCTTCTGGTGTTATTTTGTCTAATATCAACATTTTTTTATCTAAATAAACAGAATAATGTAATTTTATATCACCATGAACTTTAGAAAACATTACATCTGTAGGTAATTTAAGTTCATAATTTTGAACATCACCATTTGATGAAACTAACTCTCCTAAAAATTTTCCTTCTTTTAAAGATGGATAGAATGAAAAATATAATTTTTTATATGCTAACATATTATATTTTTTTAAAGAACGTTCATATTTTCTAAATTCATTCTCATTTGTATATTCAAATACATATGACTCTTTCATTCCCTCACCTCTACTCTATTCTATTTTAGAATATCATAAAATATACATAAAAGTCAACGAAAAAAAGAGTACTATACTCTTTTTTACATTTCTTTCTTATTTCCAGTTAGTGTATAACCTTGACTTAATAAAGTCTCATCACTTTGCGATTCACTCCATTTATAGTCTACACCAGCTACTTGAGTTTGTGTTCTTGTTCTAAATCTATAATATGTAACTTCTTTATAAATTGGATCTCCATTAACATAACCATACACTGGTTCTTGTCTAGTTTTTGTTACTTCAACTCTTTCATGAGTTGTAACAGGAACTTGTCTAGTCTTTGTTACTGTGTTATATCTAACTTTTGTTACTTCTCTTGATTTAGTTACAGGAGTTGATACTTGTTCATCTTTATATACTGGAACATCTTCATATTTATTACATGTAGTTCCTTCTAAAGTATATCCGTTTGGACATGAATAGTATGCAGCTGTATAATTTCTTTTCTTAACAGTGTAGACACGTGTTGTTATATATCTACAACTATTCGAACAATCAAGTGCTCTACTAGTATCTCTTAATTCATATTGAACTGTGCTATTAGAATATTTAATTTCGTCTTTAGTTGTTATAGTACCAGCATTATACCAAGCACCATAACTTTCCGCATGATATGTTGCAGATACAGAATTTGTTAATTTTCTTTCAGTACCTGTTTGTACTCTATTTGTAGAATATTCATATTCTGTATAATATTCAGTTTCTTTATATTCTTCTGGAACTTGCTCTGTATATGTTTCTGTAACATATTTTGTTACTTCTTTTTCTTCCCAATCTTTATATGAAACTGTCTTATATCCAGTTATCTTATAGTCTTTAGTATAACCATCAATAACTTTTTCTGTTTTAATCTCTACTTGTGTAAAATTATCAGCTGTTGCTTTTGTTGTAGACCAACTTGACCAATCTGACCAAGCAGAATATTCATTTTGGAAAGATTTTCTATATTCATATTTATATTTCTTAGTTGGTGTTGGAGTTGGTGTTGGAGCATCACCATCTTTTTTAGTATCATCCTTTTTAGTATTATTATTAGGTTTATTGCATGTATCACAATAATCATAACATCCTAAATAATCAATTATATAATCTGAATAGTCTGTACAAGATAATTGAATCTTCATTTGATATTCATTATCCATTTTAGTAACTGTAACATATGATTTAGTTGTATTACATGCTTGATTATTACTATCAATCATAGTTAATACTAATTTTTTATCTTGCATCTCTCCTAAAGTTAAAGTTACAGATTCACCTACTTTTTTAGGTAATCTTTCATTTGTAAAGTAATCTTTAGCAGCATCTCTCATTGATTCTATATTAGAAGCAAAATTTCTACCATATATTGATTGTAATGAATCTAATAAAGTATCTTTTGTTACATAAGTACCATCTGCATAATCCTTAGTTGGAAATAACCAAATCATGATAAGTACAAATAATACTATTGCTAATATTTGTAAAATTATTGTTCTAACTGAAAAATTATTTTTTTCTTCGTACATAAATATCCCCCTCTTCAATTTATGGCGTATATGTTACCACAATTGTTTTATTTTGTCAACTTTTTTACTTTATAAATTTAATCAACCTAGTATTATATATTGATTTTTTTAGAATTTATACTAGTTTTCTCCTTTGACGGCTTTTATTATAGCACTTTTTTTATATTTGTCAAATCAATTTGAACTAAAGTACATCCAACATTAAATGGATATATTTTATAATCTACTACGTTTTTATTTTTACTTAAAGTTTTAATAGTTTCATCTTTAATAATTCCACTTCCTATTCCATGAATTATTAAGGCAAACTCATTTTTTAATTTTTGATTTTCCTTTATAAAATCATTTATATATAATCTTGCAGTATCCCTATCAAATCCATGCAAATCAAGCCGCGGTAAATTATCTATAAATATTACACTATTTAATTTACTCATAACATCATCTCAAAAAGATTATATCAAATATATAAAATTAAATAAAGAAAAATGTAATATATTGTCTCAATTTATAAATCTATTTAATTTGAAAATTAAAATTAGAAATGCAGGAGACGAATTTATTTTAAAATTATATGAATCATTTTTAAATTATTTAGAGCTAGATTTAAATGTTTTATAGAAAGAAAATTTATATATAATATTTAAAAAAATAGAAAAAGAATTTTAATTAATTCTATCAGTTATATAAATTTAAAATATCATAAAAACTTGATACAAGAGTTATCACTTTAAAATAAAAAAGAATAATTTTAGTTATTCTTTGTTAATTTTTTTACTTATTTATTTAACCATTTGATACGATATAAATTCTTTATTCATTTTTCAAGATATTGTCTAGTTCGTTTTTTAAATTTTTAGTAAATAGTAAAAGTAATCTTTGCTTTAGATTCATGTCATCTACTTCAGTTAATTTAATTTGATCATTTTCTAACTCTTCAATACAAAATTTTATATTCATTTCATTTTTATACTCTACTAAATATACATATTTTTTATCTTTATATAAAATAGTATCTAAAACTACATATTTTTTATCATCAGAAAGTGTTATTAACATTTCTTTTTCTAGGTTCATATTTATTTAGTTTTTCCTTCCATTTCTTTTGGCTCTTCAAGTCCTTTAAGCTCTTCCTCTATTTTTTCTTTTTCTTCAAGTCCTTTGAGCTTTTTCTCTATATTAGAACTTTTTACAGTATTAATTATACTAGATATGCCATAATAGGCTGCTCCAAAAGTTGAAACAAATGATGCCACTACAAAGCCAAATTCTCCTGATTTTGCCCCAGCAAAACATAGTCCAGAAACCAGCATACCTAATATTGCCATTTTTATAGTATTTTTTTTATATTCACTATCAAGCTTTTCAATTTCTTTTACATAATATACTTTTTCTACTACTTTTTCTACTTCTTTAGTCATTTTATCATCCATAATAATATCCCCCTCTTCAATTTATGACACTTATACTATCACTCTTTTATTAGTTTGTCAAATACTATTTTTTTCAAATTTCAATTTATCAAAAAAGTACTTAGGATTTTAAGTACTTTTAATGTTTTATATATTATTTTTTAATTTTGATTGTGCTGCTGCAAGTCTAGCAATAGGAACTCTATATGGAGAACAAGAAACATAATCAAGTCCTATTCTATCAAAGAATGCTATACTATTAGCCTCTCCGCCATGTTCACCACAAATTCCAAATTCCATATTAGGATTAACTCTTTTAGCATCTATAAGTGCTAAATTAACTAAACTTCCAACTCCTCTCTCATCAATTCTCGTAAAAGGATCAAAATCAAAAATTTTCTTTTCATAGTAATCATTTAAGAATTTAGATGCATCATCTCTTGAAAAACCATAAGTTAATTGAGTTAAATCATTTGTACCAAAACTATAGAACTGTGCTTCACGTGCTATAGATGATGAGATTATACAAGCTCTTGGTATTTCAATCATAGTACCTATTTGATATTTGATTTCATAATTATTTTCCTTCATAACTTTAGATGCTTCGTTAATAACTAACGTTTTAACATATCTAAATTCATTTATATCGCCTATTAAAGGAAGCATTATCTCTGGTATTACTTTAACTCCTTTTCTAGATACATTTATAGCAGCTTCTATTAGAGCTTTAGTTTGCATAATAGCTATTTCTGGATATGTTATATCTAGTCTAGAACCCCTATGTCCCATCATTGGATTAAACTCTTTTAAAGATGAGATTCTATCATGCACATCTTGAGTACTCATATTTAAGCTTAAAGCTAGTTCTTTTATTTCAGATTCTTCTTTAGGTATAAATTCATGTAATGGTGGGTCTAAATATCTAATTACTACAGGGTATCCATTCATAGTTTCAAATAAAGCTTCAAAATCACTTCTTTGGTATGGTAATATATCAGATAATGCCATCACTCTTTGTTCATATGTTTTAGCTAAAATCATTTTTCTAAAATTAAATATTCTATCTTTTTTAAAGAACATATGCTCTGTTCTACATAAACCAATACCTTCAGCACCAAATTTAAAAGCTGTAATAGCGTCTTCCGGTGTATCAGCATTAGCTCTTACTTTAAGTCTTTTTACACTATCTACCCAAGACATAAACTCTTTAAAATCACCTGATATAACTGGATCTATAGTTTTAATAATTCCATCATACACTTTCCCGGTAGAGCCATCTATAGATATATAATCTCCTTCTTTATAAACTTTTCCGTCTTTAGTTGTAATGGTTTTATTTTCTTCATCTATAATAAGGCTTCCACAACCAGATACACAACATTTTCCCATACCACGAGCAACAACTGCTGCATGAGAAGTCATTCCACCTCTTACAGTTAATATACCATTTGCATTATTCATGCCTTCAATATCTTCTGGAGATGTTTCTAATCTAACTAAAATAGTTTCTAATTTATTTTCATTAGCTACCTTTAGGTCACTAGCATTAAAATATATTCTACCAACTCCTGCCCCAGGTGATGCTGCAAGACCTTCTGCTATTACTTTAGCATTTTTTAATTCTTCACTATCAAATACCTTATGTAGCAATTGATCTAATTGTTTAGGTTCAACTCTTAAAATTGCTTCTTCTTTACTAATTAAACCTTCTTTTACTAAATCTACAGCTACTTTTATAGATGCAGAAGCTGTCCTTTTACCATTTCTTGTTTGTAACATATAAAGTTTACCATCTTCAATAGTAAATTCCATATCTTGCATATCTCTATAATGATTTTCAAGTTTTTTAGCAATATTTAAAAATTCATTATAAATATCAGGCATTACATTTTTTAACTCATCTATATTTAAAGGAGTTCTAATACCTGCTACTACATCTTCACCTTGTGCATTTATTAAAAACTCACCATACAATTTGTTTTCACCAGTAGCTGGATTTCTTGTAAATGCAACACCAGTAGCTGAATTATTACTTAAATTACCATATACCATTTCTTGAACATTTACAGCTGTTCCTAAATCTGACTTAATATCATTCATTTTTCTATATATTATAGCTCTTTCATTATTCCAACTTCTAAATACAGCTTTTACTGATTCAATTAATTGTACTCTAGGATCTTGTGGAAAATCACTACCAGATAATTCTTTATATATAGTTTTAAATTTATTAGTTATTTCAATCATATCAGAACTATCCAATTCTGAATCATTAGATACACCCTTTAATTTTTTATATTCATCCATTATTCTTTCAAAATTAGATTTAGGATAACCCATTACAACATCTGAAAACATTTGAATAAATCTACGATATGAATCATAAACAAATCTAGGATTGTTTGTAATTTTACTAAATGATTCTGCAACACTATCATTTAATCCTAAATTAAGTATTGTATCCATCATACCAGGCATAGAAACAGGTGCTCCACTTCTTACTGATACTAAAAGAGGATTAGTTAAATCACCAAATTTTTTATTAGTATTATGTTCTAATACCTCTATTTGCTCCATGATTTGCTTTATTATTTCATCATCTATTTTTTCACCATCTAAATAATATTTATTGCAAGCACTTGTAGTAATTGTAAAACCATCTGGTACAGGAAGTCCCATAGATTTCATTTCAGCTAAATTAGCGCCTTTACCACCTAAAAGATCTTTTAAATCTTTATTGCCTTCAATAAATGAATAAACATATTTCATTTAATTCCTCCTTATTCTTACCACTATAGTATATCATATTTAAATAAAAAAAAGAATAATTTTTTTATTCTTTTATCGGCTTCCGCCTCCGCCTCCACCAAAGGAGCCACCGCCTCCGCCACCAGATGAAAATCCACCACCACCTGATGAGTATGAGCTAGCTTTAGCCTCAGCTTCACTTTTAGCACTTCTAGCGCTCAATACAGATGAACGTGATATATCATTTATAAAAATAAATGTATCAAAATCCATATTCATATTTTGCATTTCAACTACAACTTCTGGATATAAATTTTTAAATTGTTTAGCAACCTTATCAGCTATTCCAAATATATATGCATACATTAAATATTCATCCCAAAGATTTACTTCAATAGCCTCTCTTTGTTTTATATTTGAAAATTCTGTTAAAAATAATTTTAAACCATATAATTTTTGTGATTCATAATATAATGTATCATCCATAACATTTTTATATTTACACATTTTTTTATCTGTTCTTTTAAAGATATGTCCTTCATTTTTTAACTCATCTATCTTATTATTTTTAATTTGTGTAAATAAATTTAAAAAACTGCTATAATTCTTACTTGCATATTTTTTTAATTCATTTTTCTCAAGTATGCCATCTATTGATGCTTTATAAACCATGTCATAAAATTTTTTTTCTAAATGATTAGGCGTATTTATGCCATTTAGCTGTAGTTTAAAATCCTTACCATCCTTAATTACACTCATAATACCATTTTTTATCCATTTTAAGAAAATAGCTCCAAGTATATTTGTATCACTATTTGACCATGAATTTAATCTAGCTAATGCATTAGCATAATATATATCCTTACCACAAGGAATATCCCTATAAAAATTAGTATTATTTTTATTAATTACTTTATTATCAATATAACCAAATTTAGTATTTTTAACATATTTAAAAATAGATAAAAATGGTATTAATGGTATTATATAAATCAAAAACATTAAAATTGTAAAGAAAAAATCTATTTTATCACTTGAATCATAATCATATTCAAATGTACCTTCATCTGCCTTACTAAGTATACTTGAAAAATCACTATACTTAGAATAACTATTAGTAGTTTTAAAAGTACCTATTGGAAATTTAGCTAATAAAACTACATAATTTTTTTCCATTAAATCTTTATTACTTAGATATATTTTACCATCGCTTACATAAGCATATCCATTATATCCATAGCCCCATACATCAGTAGTATCAGGCAAGTCATAATAAGTAGATATAGTTATACTAAAATCATCAAATGTAACATCAGATAACGTATCTATAAATTTAAAATATATAACTTGTGCATCACTTACATTAAATATAAAATTAGATATTTTATAATTTAGCGTAAAAGTATGTTTTTTATAATCATATTTACCAAAACATAATTCTGGGCCACTAGATGTATAATTGATTCCATAAAATCCTTTTTTTTCATTTAAGGATTCACTAACATTCCAGTTCTTATAAGTTAAATCTACACCATCCATACTAACAGTAAAATCACTTATTTTACTATTACCTAAATTATACATAGCCTTATACCATTCTGTCCCGTTACTACCAGCTACATTCCACACTTCCTTTATAGTGGCGGTTCCTTCCTCATCAATATATATAGAAGAATCAATACTATATATATGATTAGAAGCATAACAAATATTAACTCCACATATAAATGTAACTATTAAAAATAATATTTTTTTCATTTTTTTCACTCCTTTGCTCTTGGATGAGAATCCAAATAAGTACGTCTTAATTTTTCATTTGATACATGTGTATATATACCAGTTGTTGATATAGAAGAATGACCTAAAAGTTGTTGAACCAGCTTTAAGTCAGCGCCTTCATTTAATAAGTGAGTTGCAAAAGTATGTCTTAAAGTATGTGGTGAAATTTTAAGTTTAAGACATGACTTCGATACTATATCATCTATAATCATTCTGATTGCTCTATCAGTTATTTTAGTACCATTTTTATTTATAAGTAAATACTCACAATCACCTTTTAATAAAATAGGTCTAGAATTACTTAAATACTCATTAAGTAGTTTATTACACTTATCACCAAATAATACAATTCTTTCTTTATTACCTTTTCCTTTAATTACGATCCTATTATAATTAAAATCTATATCATCTATTTTAATAGAAACTAGTTCACTAACACGTACACCAGATGAATATAATAATTCTAAAATAAGTAAATTTCTTAAACCTAATGGAGTATTTTTATCTGGAATACTAAATAAAATATCTAAATCATTGTAATTAATAAAATTAGGTAATTTCTTTTCTTGTTTACTATTAGAAACTAATAACATAGGGTTACTAGATATAACTTCCATTTTAGTCAAGTATTTAAAAAAACTTTTTAAAGAACTTATATGTCTATTTATACTACTTGCCTTATATTCTTTATTATATAAATATTCTAAATATGTTCTTATATAATTATAATCGATAGTTTTTATATCTTTATTTTTAGAAAAAATTAAAAATTCAGTTAAATCTTTCTTATAACTATTAATAGTATTATCAGAATACTCTTTATAAGAAAGATACTTATAAAAATCATTTAAATACTTATTCATTTTTTCATCATTCCGTCTGGTCTATAATCTGAACTTTCCATATTTTCTAAATCTTCTATATCAAACAAAACAAATTCATCACTTGTATAACAACTTCCATTAATATAATACTTTTTATCTTCAATAAAATCTTCCTCTACAAGTTTTATATTACCTTTAGATTTAACTTTCGATTTTCTTAAATCTTCTTTATGTTTTAAATATATTTCATCTAGAGAAGGTAAATTATATAATTCTAGTCCGCTATTATATACATTTAACATATCTCTCACAATGTCATAATAATTTTTACTTTTTCTAGCCTCTTTTAAGTAAGTTCTAACAAAATAAAGATTTAAATTTCTTTCTCTTGATTTATTAATAAAATATTCACTAACACTTTTTTTATTACTTGATGCTTCATATTCACAAAATTTATATAACATATTATCACTTTTTATAAGATGATTAAAAGCTACTATATGTTTTTTTAAAAGAACCTCTTTTTTTACCTCATCTTTAATAACAACTAACTTTCCATCACTAAGCAAAAGATTATTCTCTTTTAAAAATTCATTTATTACTTTAATATTTTTTTTAATAATACTATCTTTTGTTTCAAACTTTGACGTATATTCATCTATTTCATTATTAGTTTTATTAAATAAAATAAGTACATTCGAATCAAAGATAAGCGCTAAACTACTCATACTATCACCTAAAATAATTTTATCACGAAAAAAATATAAAGTAAATTAATACCTTATATTTTTATGTTAGTTTGTTTCTGTATCAGTATCACTTGGAGTACCTGGTATTACATCAGCTCCAGTTTCATTTTTATCCTCACTGTCAGGATTAGATGGTTTATCAGTTTCTTCAGTTTTATCTTCAGTTTTATCTTCAGTTTTATCATTTGTTTTATCGTTTGTTTCATCATCTGTTTTACCTGAATCAGTATCAGTTTTACTATCCTCTTTAGAATCATCTTCTTTTGTATCTTCTGGAAGACCTGGTATTATATTATTTATATCATCATCTTTAGGCTTTTCTTCTGTATCATCTGGATTTTCTATCTCATCAGAAGAAGTATTATCATTAGCTGGTGGAGTAACTATTTCTACTAATGTTGGATTATTTATATTAGAATTAGAGTCTTCATAACTAGATTCTAATTTTTCACCAGCATAAACTTTATCTATTAATTCTATGGCTTTATTAACTGTACTACTAATAGGATTCATTACATATAACTTTTCATTAGGCGTTGAATATGTATATTCATGTCCATCAGTCCCATTTAACGAATTACCTGTAATTGTCCATTTTGCCATATCATTTAATTGCATTTTAATTAATTTTTGAATATCAGCTTCAGTCATACTTGTTTGGAAAGTTGAACTTAAGCTATTTAATAATGTTGCATATTTAGTTAATATAGATGGTGAAGTAACTTTATTTACAACACCGCTTATTACAGCTTGTTGATTCTTGCCACGATCTCTATCCCCACCTGGTAAGTTATATCTTTCACGAGAAAATACTAATGCTTGTTTGCCATTTAAATGATTATATCCTTTTGTAAATTGATAAGTATATCCAGTAAATTCTGAGCTTACAAAAGTATAATTTGAATAAACATCTACTCCACCTATTGCATCTATTACAGTTTCTAAAGTTGAAAAGTTAACTCTAAAATAATAATTTATTTCTACCTCTAATAGATCTTCTAATGTACCTATAGACATATCTATTCCATATACTCCAGCATGAGTTAATTTATCTTTTAATCCTTTAGTTCCTCTTAACTGAACATAATAATCCCTTGGAACACTTGTTAATAAGATTTGTTTAGTAACTGGATTAACTGTTACAACCATATTAACATCACTTCTTGATACACTACCAATAGATCCATAAGTATCAATACCACTTATGTATATTGAAAATGGTGTATTAGTAACATCTACTTCTTTAGTTATTTCATCAAGTTCAGTTACAATGCTTATTCTATCTAATGTTTTTAAATGATTAGAATAGTTAAAACTTTCATTTAAAATATTATAATATGATTCTTCTATTAAAATACTATCTATTTTATCATCCATTAAATCTTTAATTAAGACATTATATTGTTCATAATTAATAACTTCTAAATCTTTTTTCTCTTTTAATTTATCTAAAGCTTTATTAATATTACCTAATTCTTGATTTACGTATCCGATAGAAGATAAATCACTTATTGATGTAAAACTAGATTTATTATTTATTAAAACTAAGTAATTTTCTTCTTTATAAGATGTATCAGTAAAATTTCTAAAAAAGTTTAAAGTATTAAATACATAATATGTAATAAAAGATATTATAACAGTTAAAAATATACTTATTATATATCCTGCTATCCTTCTTTTTTTAAATCTTTTTCCTTTTGTTACTAAAGTAAAATAAAGTGCTACATCCCATAATACCATTATTAATACTATTAATAATATATATTTAAGAGGTATTATATTAGACAAACTAACATAACCAACAAATATCAAAAGTAAAAATGTCATTATAACATATAAAATCCTATTAAAATTAAGTTTTCTCATACTATCACCTTTTATAATTATAACATAGTATGATATTTTTTTTACATAATTTATTTTAATTTACAAAAATATTACATTTATAAATTTTTAACATATTTATCACATCTATTCCCCCATGAATCTATTACTTTATTATCTTTAAATACTCTTAAAATTTCACAGTTATTAGCACATCCTTTACACTCTATTGCTTTAGTCTGAAATTCTATATTTTCAATATTTAAATTATATGTCTTACCCGTTTCATTTTTATGTGCAAGTATTGCTATACCAATTGCTCCCATTAAATGGCTATTAGGATCAACTATAACCTTTTCATTTAAAATTTCTTCAAAATATTTTACAACACCAATATTCTTAGAAACTCCACCTTGAAATACAATAGGACCATTTATTTTTTTACCCTTACCTACATTATTTAAATAGTTAATTACTATGCTTTTACATAATCCTGCTATTATGTCTTCTTTTTTATATCCCAACTGTGCTTTATGGATTAAATCTGATTCAGCAAATACAGTACATCTAGCAGCTATTTTAACTGGATTTTTACTTTTAATAGCATAAGAGCCAAAATCTTTAATATCAATACCTAACCTTTTAGCTTGACTAGATAAAAATGAACCTGTTCCAGCAGCACATAATGTATTCATAGCATAATCAGTAATAATACCATTATTTAATAATATAATTTTAGAATCTTGACCACCTATTTCAAGTATTGTTTTAGTATCAGGATATATTGATAAAGTACCAATAGCATGTGCCATGATTTCATTTTTAACTATATTAGCATCTAATAATAATCCTATTAATTTACGGGCAGAACCAGTAGTTCCTATTCCTTTTATTTTGTATTTTGGATTTAGATCACGTTTTAAATTACTAACCAGTTCTCTTACTGCTTTAACAGGTGAACCTAAAGTCCATATATAACTAGATGCTATTATATTATTATTTGAATCAATTATAACACCTTTAGTAGAAATACTACCAATATCTACTCCTAAATAACAATTCATTTATTCCTCCTCATTTCTATCATGTCATAAAATGCTTCAAGACGTGTTTTTATACCAACTTCACTAGTATTAGAATCAAAACTAAAATATATAATCGGAACATTATAGTTATTACATACTTTATTTATTATAGGCATACATGATATTTCAGGTGTACAAAAACTAGATTTAACATGAATTATTCCATCATAATGATTTAAACATAAATATTTTGCCCAATATATATTAGTAGTTGCATCAGCTCCCATTTTATATAATTGATATTCTTTAGTATTTTTTAAAGCTTTTTTAGTAATTTTTTTATTTGTAAATAATAAATACTTAACATTAGTAAATCTTTCAATTTCAATATTAAATTTAGCTAATTCTTCTTCTAAAAAATAATTACTAAATGGTTCCATTAATGTATATAATTCACCTATTATACCTACTTTTAAAGTGTTTTTAGGTTTATTTATATGGACTTTTTTTATTTTCTTAAAATATTTTTTATATTTAAAATATAATTCAAAAGGATTTTTAACCTTAGAAAAACTATCTAACATTTCTTTTTTTATCTTAATAAATTCACCCTTATTTACTTCAAAACCGATATTATGTCTTATATATATATCAACCTTATCCATATATGAAATCATATTCTTTGTTATATATAAATAATATAGACCTTTATGTATTTTAAAGTTTTTATCAATACTTTTTAAAATATTATATATTCTTTTTATATTCACCTTAGATGCAGTTACAAAATTATAAAGTTTAAAATCATAACCTAGATCTTTTAATATTGCTTCCTGTAACACTGCATATGTTCCATATCTACATCCACCACCAAATTGAATTAATATATTAGCCCCTTTAGAAAGACTTTCAATAAATGTTCCAAGAGTGTATTTAAAAGGTGTACAAACAAAATCAGGTGAATACTTACTTCCAAGTTCGATTGTATTAGTAGTTATTTTAGAAGGAACAATTACATCAACATCTAAAATATGACTTATTAAGTAATTTACAGCTACATGATAGTCGCCAATACGTGGAAAAGATAATTTAGGCTTGTTCAATTATATCAACAAAACTTTCTAATCTTGTAATAAAACCAGTTAAACCATCCATATCATCGACTATCAAATTAAGATATGGTTTTTTAATCTTTCTTATTGCAAGTTCATTTACAAAACTATCTAGTCCACACGGAAATGTTGTAAAAAATAAAATACCATCTATTTTCTCCTTACATAAAACTATAGAGCCAAGATTTTCTTTTGAATATTTCCAATACAAATCACTAGATACATAATTAGATAATAAATTAGTTTTTAAAGAATCAAATAAAAACGAATAAATAAGTTCTACATTCATACTTTCTAAATAATCTATTATAGGTTTACCAACATATTTATCATAAATATTATAAGGATGAGCAACTACTAAGATTTTTTTATTTTTACTATTTAATTTGTTTTCTTGTTCCATTATCTTACCTTTTAAATTTGACTTATACACAATAGAAGCTTCCCTGTAACATGATTTTATTTTTTTATCAGTAAATCCTAAAAATCTTCCTATTTTTAAACAAGCATCATACTCAAATTTTTTATTTAAATAATCTATTTCATATGTAAGTATCTTAACATCAAACAAATTAGAAACTAAATTATACAAACTTTGAAAATTCACACACATTTGATTAAATCTACCGTAATTTTTTATATTAGGTATTAGAATATAATCACAATTAGGCGCTAATGCGGCAACATGACCTAAAAATATTTTAAGTGACAAACACATCTCATCACCATAATTAAGACCTTTATTTATTATTTCTTTATCAGTTTCATAACTAACTATAGTTACACCTAATTTTTTTAAAAATAAAATATATTCTTCTATATAGTAATAATATAAAGCCTTAGGTACACCTATTTTCATAAATCACCTCTCTTTATAAGAATATGAATACTATTTCTTAAAAATGCCTATTTAAATAGTATAAATTAAATGATATAATTAAGTAGGTGATCTTATGTATTTAAAAGAAATAACTGAAGAAGAATTTGATAAATTTACAAAAGCTTATTTTATAAAATCTATATATCAAACAAAAGAATATGCACATGTTATGTATAATCAAGGCTTTTCATTTAAATATATAGGTTTTATTATCGATAATAAAATAATAGGAGCTAGCTTAATTTTAATAAAAAAAATTAATAGATTAATAGCATTTGCACCAAGAGGAATACTTATTGATTATAGTAAATGTAATATAGATGATGTAACAAATTTATTAAAAGAATATTTAAGTAAATTAAACATTTTCTCACTTAAAATTAACCCAATCATACTTAAAAATATATATAATTATAAAAAAGAAAGTTTAATTACTAATCCATATTATGATAATATATTTTCAAAACTTACTAATTCAGGATTTAAACATTTAGGATATAATAATTATTTTGAATCTTTAAAGCCTAGATTTGAAGCTATAATAGATTTAAATGATTCCATAGAAAACTTATTTAAAAATGTAAAAAAGGAATATAGAACTAAAATTAGAAGTGCTATTAAAAATGGTATTAAAGTATATAAAGGTGATATAGATGTATTAGATAAATTATACAAATTTAATAAAGATAAATATATAAGAGATTTAAATTACTATAAGGATGCATATAATTACTTTAATTCTTCTAATATGATTGATATATATTATACAAAAATAGACTTTAAAGTATATTTGCAAACAATACAAAATACCCTTAACTATTACCTAGAAATAGAAGATAAATTAAATAATAAACTAACTAATAAAAATAAAAATTCACAAAAACTAATAGACAAAAAAATGAATAACGATATTATAATATCAGAATATAAAAATAAATTAATTGAAGCTACTAATTTATTAAAAAACGAAAACAGTGCTATAACAAGTGTTGCAATAGTTATTAAACAAAACGATACCATAACAATATTAATTGATGGATATGATTTAAAATATAAAAAATTTAATTCAAAACATTTATTAATTTGGCAACTTATAGAAATATATAAAAATAAAAATTATAAAAAATTTAATTTAGGCGGATTATCAAATACCTCAAAAGATACAACAAATTACTCAGGACTAAATCTATTTAAACTGAATTTTGGCTCAAAAGTATATGAATATTCAGGAGACTTTGAACTTTCTTTAAATAAAAAGAATTATAATTTTTATAGAAATTATGTTCCAATTAAAAACATATTAAAAACTCAAAAAAAATAAGTATGAAAAACTCATACTTATTTTATATTTAAAATAAATTGTTTTATGTCTTTAGGAACTTCACCTTTATTTAAAGTATCACGGCATAGTAAATACTTTTCATATTCAATTGGAAGACCTAATATTAATTTATCATAATCATCTAAATATTCCGGATCCAATAACATTCTTCTATGTATATCTGGAATATGTTTAGGTATTATTTTTTCTATAGGAGATACTAATTTAGAACTAATAAGTTTAGTCTTATATCCTTTTAATAATAATTGCATTAATTTACAACTATATATTTTATCAATGTAAGGTAAAAGAATAGTATCGAACTTTAATATATCATTTAAAAATTTAGCAGTATTTAAATATGCATAATAATTTGCTTCATGCTCAGTTGGATAAAAATCATGATATAAAGCATACCTTATTTTATTATTATCTGAAAACTTGTTTGATTCAATTAAAACACATCCCTTTTCTATTTTTTTCATTTCTTTTAAAGTATAATTATGACCTCTTACTAATTCATCAAGATAAGGCACACATTCATCACATAATTTACATTGTTTTGCGTGTTCAATTTCATGGAACAATATTTCAAATAAATAATAGTAATAATAACCACCTAAATGCAAAATATATTGCATATCTTTTCTTTCAATTATAATTTTTTTATTGGTGCGATCATATAAACCATCAACACCAAAATTTAAGCAAGCCATAGATATATTTTTAACGTAATCTTTTAAATTTAAATCTTCTACTATTACATAAGCTATTTCAATAAATAAATTATAATCAACTACTCCATTAACAATGGAATTGTACAATTTTTCTTTCCACTTTTCCATACACAACTCCTTCTTTAGGAGGATATTATAGCAAAACTTTAACTTTTGTCAATAAATTTAGAGTTATTATAAAAAACATTGAGAGCTTTTATATCTCAATGTTCATAATTTTAATTTTCTGCTTCTTCTAACATTTTAGTTATAAAAATACCATATCCCTTATGAGGATTATCAACTACAACATGAGTTACTGCTCCAACTATATACTCACCTTGTATAATAGGAGAACCACTCATTCCTTGAACTATACCATTTGTTTTTTCTAATAATTCCTTATCAGTAATTTCAAATGATATATTTTTTGTTTCACTATTCTTATTAATTTTAGTAATATTTATTGTATATTCCATAACACTTTCACCAGATAATACAGTAAGTATTTTAGCTTCACCTTTTTTTATATCATTAATACTAGCTACTTTATATAATTTAGTGTTATCAAAATTTCCTGTATAATTACCAAATATTCCTTTAATAGTATTTTCAAAAATGCTACCCTTTACATTATCATGATTTACTATAGCATTTTTTTCACCTGGAGTTCCATTATAACTAGGTTCGATATCAGTAACACTTGAAGAATATATATTACCACTTTTAATATCAAATATATCTCTAGTAGTACTTTCTATTATTTCATGACCAAGTGCACCAAATAGTTTAGTATTAGGATCGATATATGTAATAGTACCAATACCTGTAATTGTATCTTTTATATAAATACCAGTTTTATACATTCCATTAGAATCCTTATTTAAAGATAAACTTAAATCATTTCTAACAGAATCTCTTTCATATGTAATTTTAATATTGCCATTACTACTCTCTAAAACTTTCTGGATAGAAGATGCATCATCTACTAAAGTATCATTAATAGATATTATTTTATCCCCTACTTTAAGACCAGCTTCACTAGCAATATATTTATTATCAACTTTATAAAATCCAACTACTATTACACCTTTTGATTTTAATTCAATACCAATATTTTCGCCACCTACTATAACTTCTTTAGAATAGCCAAAACAAACAGGAACTAAAAATAAAAATAGAAGAATAGAAAGAAATGTTTTTTTCATACAAACACTCCTTAAAACACAGACTACTTTATTAGTATGCTTTAATAATGTAAATATATACTAACCTAACTTTTTTTGTTTAGTTTTTATTTCATTTAATAATTTCTCTTTATATGCATCATCTACATCAGAAGAAAATGAAATATATCTAGTATTATTTAAATAATCTTCTAAATACTTAGAATCAAGCATTAATTCCAATACCATACTATTTGACATGCAAACTATTTCTGGTTGTATTTTTTTTAAAATTTTTATGTTTTTTAAAGTTTCATAATCCTTTAAGCTATATATATGTATTGCTTTTTTAATAGCATTAATTATATATTTAATATTCGTATATGTTAGTGGCATGTCTGTTACAATAGATGAATAAAATCCATTATTTTCTAAAGAGTCTATTACTTCATCACTATATATAACATCATCTATAGTTAATATATTATCCTTACAAAAGAAAGCAAGTTTATCCGAATTAATATCTTCATCTATATTTTTAATCTTATCTTTAGATTTATTCATTCTTTTGATATTTATTGTATCAAATGGAAATTTTTTATTGCTAGAAGAAAATACATTAGCTAATTTTTCATTATCAATTATTTTTTTTAATTCACTAACTTCACAATTTTCATCCATAACATATGGAACAACATTTTTTTGTATAAGAGCTAAAAAGAATGTTAGTTCAAATATATTCATTTCACTAGAAACAATAAAAGCTGCTTTTTGATTTTTTATATCATAATTATCTAGTATTTTTTCATATAATCTTGACAACTCAATTACATTTCTAATGGAATACTTTTCTAAACCAAAATTAATAACTACAGCATCACTAAAAATATAACTTTTACTTTTTAAATAATCTATTATTTCCATATTATTCAACTTCCTTTAATTCTTCTAATGTACCATTTTCAGTTAAAATTTTATTTACTTTTTCTTCTATACTATTTAATTGTATTTCCATTTCTTTAATTAAATTCATTGCTTCATTATATTTATCTATAGAATCTTCTAAATCTGTATCATTATTCTCTAATGCCACAACTAAATTTTCTAATTTTTCTAATTTTTGATCAAATTTCATAATTAACTTCCTCCACTTTAGCCTTTATAACACCATCATTTAATCTAATATCTAATATATCACTTTTATTAACGTTCTTTACACTTTTTATTATTTTATCATCCTTTGTTGTAAGTGAAAAACCTCGTTTTAAAATATTTAATGGATTAACAAGTTCCAATTTATCTATTAAATTAATCAAAGAATTTTTATTATTTTCAATTTTTAAATTAATAATATTATTGATTTTTTCATTTATCATATCTAATTTTTGTTTTTTATTTTCATATATAATTAATGGATTTTTTAATATATATGAATTTTTAAAACTATCAAGTCTTAATTTTTCAATATTAATTTTTTTTATTATATTTTCATTTAATCTTATCTTCATTTGAGTTATATGACTAACTAAATCTGACATATTAGGTACAGCCATCTCAGCTGCTCCTGTTGGCGTTGGCGCTCTTAGATCTGCAACAAAATCAGCTATAGTATAATCAACCTCATGTCCAACAGCACTTATTATAGGAATTGGGCATTCATATATAGCGCGAGCAACTATCTCTTCATTAAAAGGCCATAAATCTTCTATAGATCCACCACCACGTCCAACTATTAAAACATCCAAATCATAGTTAGATGCTAATTTAATGTTTCTTACTATATCACTTGCTGCGTTTTCTCCTTGTACAAGCGATGGAAATAAAATTACCTCAGCTATTTTATATCTCCTTTTAATAGTAGATAATATATCTTTAATAGCAGCTCCAGTATTTGCGGTAATTACACCTATTTTAGATGGATATTTAGGTATTTTTTTCTTATGAGTTTCGTCAAATAAACCTTCAGATTGTAATTGTTTTTTTAACTTTTCAAAAGCAATATATAAATTGCCCATTCCATCTTCTTGCATATCAGATACATATATTTGATATCCGCCAGTTGCTTCATATACACTTATTCTACCAATAATCAACACCTTTACACCATCAGCAGGTATAAAATTTAATTTTTTAGCACTACTAGAAAACATTATCGCATTGATTTTTCCACTCTCATCCTTAATTGAAAAATACAAGTGTCCACTTGAATGAGCTTTAAAATTAGATATTTCACCTTTAACAAATACAGTTTGTAAAGCTTCATCGTTATCTAGTTTATATTTAATATATCTATTAATTGCCCCTACAGTTAAATATTTTTCATTCATTTTCTACCTCGTGATAAACTTTATCTAAAACTGCATTTATCATCTTAACAACACTATCATCACTATAAAGCTTAGCCAGTTCAATCGATTCATTTATACATACAACACTAGGTGTTTCTGTATACATAAGTTCATATATACCCATTCTAAGAATTGCTATATCTGTATTTCCTAATCTATCTATAGTCCAATTAGATAAATATTTATTTGCAATAGAATCTATAGAATCTTTATATGTTATAACACCATATACAGTATCTTTAACAAATTCATTATCTATTTCTAAATTTTCCTTTATAACTTCATCTATATTATAATCTATTTTATTTTTATCATACACATTTATCTGATATAAAATAGTCATTATTATTTTTCTTAATTCACTTCTATTTAAATGTTCCATAACTACTCTCCTCTTAAATATTATACCTTAAATATTTTAAAAAACCAATATAATTTATATTTTTTTAGATAAGGTTTTTATATTATCAGATAAAGTTTCTTCTCTATCAAATACAGTAGATAAAACATCTTGATAATATTCTATTTTTCTTTCAACTTTTATTTTTCTTAAAAATCTTAATAAATCAAAATAATTTTTAAATAAATATTCTTCAATAAAAAAGTTTATAGCATCAGTATTCCAACTTTCAATTAAAATTTGTTTTTGTAAGCTTGATAGTTCATTTACTACAAATGGTATGATTTTACTTACATCCGATATCATATAATTTCCAGGATCAATTAAGTATAAAGAACCATTATAAATTGCATTACCTTTATGTAGATCACTTAAAATAACTAAATTATCACTTAAAGTCTTTACATCATCAAAAATAATTTCAAGTTCATTCAATAAAGTATCTACTTTAATATCAAAAATATTTTTATTTCCATCTATGAATTTTTCTGTATATCCAACTAATTCGGAATCAGAAGCTAAAAGAGTTCTAATTAAAGCTAAATACTTAAATATATCATTTTGGTTTAAGTTCAAAAAATCTTCATAAGAAAAATCTTCTATAGTGGATTCTATTTTCTTTATCTTTCCAGTAGGTAATAATATTCTTTTTGTTTTAATATTAGAAAGAAAATCTATCTCATCCTCTTTTAAATGTTTTCTTTTTTTAAAAGCTACATCTTTAAAAAGTTTAATAGCTAAATCATTATATCTAAATACTTCAACTTCTCCACCAGATGAACTCACATATGAAATTTGACTTTCATCAACTAAATTATCATTAACCATTAACTTCATAAACATCACAGTAAATATTATACATAAATTTATTTTAAAGTAAAGAAAAAAGAATGAATTTTATCATTCTAATTCTTAGTAGAATTAAATACTTTAACCTTACTATCAGAAGTTATATCAGTATTTATTCCATTTTCACTCTTTAAAGTGTCAATATATTTAACCATTTCTTCCATACTATTAATTTTATCTAAACATTCTTTATGTGTTTTACAAGTATCATTATTTGATGTTGATTGAATTTTTATTATCATAATGTTTAAAAATTTTAAAATTTTGTTAATATTTTTAATATCTTTATATTTTTTTATTAATATCATTTGTTCTTCCATAGATAGAAATTCTAATATATCATAGTTTAAAATCATTTTATAAACATTACTATTATAATTATTTATAATTAATTCTTTTATTAAAAAAAGTTGTTCTTCTGTTGTTCTATATTCTAATACATCCGGATCTAGTATTATTTCAAAGACTTTATCATTATAATTACAATCTTTTAATGCATCCATTAATTTTATTTGATCTTTTGTTATTCTATTTGCTAATAAAATAGGATTTAAAGCAACTTCTATAATTTTAATATTGTATCCGTGTTTTTTTGTTTCATTAATCAAACTAATTTGGTCTTCTACTGTTGTATTTTTCAACAAATCTGGATCTAATATCATTTCAAAAATAATATCATTATAATTATTTTTATTTAATATATTTATAAGTTTAATTTGGTCTTCTATCGTTCTATATTCTAGTACATTTGAATCTAACACTAAGTCAAATATGTAGTGATTATAATTATATTTTTTTAATATACATAATAATTTCTTAACAGTTTCTTCTGGCAATTTATCATATTTTAACATCAGTTCTTTTACTAAATTAACATCATTTATTTTACTTGCTATTAATTCCATTAATTCTATTTTCATAATAACCTCCTCGATTTCCTAGTATTATACATCTATCAAAATAATAAATCAATAGACTCATAAAAATAAAAGAAAGCATTAAAACACTTTCTCGGATATTATTTTTTACTATCACTTTTTTTACGAAGTTCTGTATTTAATATTTTTTTTCTTAATCTATAGCTAACAGGAGTTACTTCAACTAATTCGTCATTATTGATGTAATCTAAGCATGCTTCTAGACTTAATTTTCTTGGTCTATTTAAAACTACAGTATGGTCTGAGCCACTTGCACGAGTGTTTGTTAATTTTTTACCTTTAACTACATTAACTGCTAAATCATTATCATGGTTATTTTCACCAACTATCATGCCTTCATATACTTCAGCACCTGGTTCAATAAACATTACACCACGATCTTCTAATTGTCCTAAAGCATAAGCTGTTGCTTTACCATTTTCCATAGAAACAAGTACACCTAATTTTCTTTGTCCAACAGTAGCACCTGCCATTTTTCTATATTCTTTAAATGTATGATTTATAATACCATAACCTTTAGTCATAGTCATAAATTCTGTCATAAAACCAATTAATCCACGTGATGGAACTGTATAAGATAGTCTTGTTTGATTGTCTTGACTAACCATATTTTCCATAACACCTTCACGATTACCTAAAGCTTCTATTACAGGTCCAACATATTCTTCTGGTACATCTACCATAACATCCTCAAATGGTTCACATTTTACACCATCTATTTCTTTAACAATTACTTGTGGTTTTGATACTTGAAGTTCAAATCCTTCTCTTCTCATGTTTTCAATTAAAATAGATAAATGTAATTCACCACGTCCTGATACTATAAATGATTCAGAATCGTTTGGTTCTACTTTTAAAGATACATCTTTTTCTGTTTCTTTATATAATCTTTCTTCTATTTTTCTTGCTGTTAATATCTTACCTTCACGACCTACAAATGGAGATGTGTTAACACCAAAAGTCATTTGTAAAGTAGGTTCATCTATTCTTAAAAGTGGTAATGCTTCAATGCAATCATTAGAGCAAACAGTTTCACCTACTTCTATATCTGGAAGGCCTGCTATTGCAACGATTTCTCCAGCTTTAGCTTCAGTTACTTCTATTCTTTTAAGACCTAAATATCCATACATCTTTTGAATTCTAAATTGTTTTGTACTTCCATCTCTTCTTACGCAAGTTACCATTTCATTAACTTTAACACTACCTCTTTTAACTCTACCTATTCCAATACGACCTACAAAGTCATTATAGTCAAGTAGTGCTGGTTGGAATTGAAAGCCACCATCTAATGTAGCATTTGGTCCTGGTATATATTTTATAATAGTATCTAAAATTGGACTCATAGTTGGTTCTTGATCTTTTGGATCTGGTGAGAAACTAGAAGTACCAGTTAAGCCTGATGCATAAATAACTGGAAAATCTAATTGATCTACATCAGCGCCTAATTCTATAAATAAATCTAATACTTCATCAACAACCTCAGTTGGACGTGCTGTTGGTTTATCAATTTTATTAACTACTAATATAGGTGTTACACCTGCTTCTAAAGCTTTCTTTAATACAAATCTTGTTTGAGGCATAGTACCCTCATAAGCATCTACTACAAGTAAGACACCATCAACCATATTCATTATTCTTTCAACTTCTCCACCAAAATCAGCATGTCCTGGTGTATCTAGTATGTTTATTCTATAACCATTATAATTGATAGCTGTAGTTTTAGCTAATATTGTTATTCCTCTTTCTTTTTCTATTGCATTTGAATCCATTGATAAATCGTCTATATTTTCATTTTCTCTAAATGTGCCTGACATTTGTAATAATTTATCTACAAGTGTTGTTTTACCATGGTCAACATGCGCTATTATTGCTATATTTCTTATTTTTTCCATAAAGTACTCCCTTCAACTTTGAAATTATATCACAAAAGATATAATTTTGTAAATAACCTTTATTAAAAAAGAGATTATTTAATAGTCTCTTTAATATCTACCATAACTCCGTCCATGCTCCATGTTTTAATATCGTTAATTTTAACTGGAACAATACTACCTAAAAATGATTCATCACATTTTACATTAACTAATTTCATAGTATCAGTATATCCTTTTAAATAACCTTCTTTATTTGATTTTTCTTCAAGTAATACATCAACTATTTTATCTTGATATTTCATATTATTTTCACGTGAATACTTGTTTACTAAGTCATTTAATCTATATAATCTATTCTCTTTTTCTTCTAGTGATACATTATCAGTCATTTTAGCTGCTGGTGTTCCTATACGTGGTGAGAAAATGAATGTAAATGCAGAATCATATTTACAATAGTTAACAACATCTAATGTATCATTAAAATCATTTTCATCCTCACCTGGAAAACCTACTATTATATCAGTTGTAATACTACAATTTGGCATAGCACTCTTTAATTTATCATATAATCTTAAATATTCTTCTTTAGTATAACGTCTACCCATTAATTTTAATATCTTATCACTTCCTGATTGTAAAGGTAAGTGTATATATGGCATTATGTTTTCATAAGTACTAATAACTTTAATCATATCATCATTAAAATCCCATGGATGACTTGTTACAAATCTTATTCTAGGTATACCTGTAAGTGCTGCATCTTTAAGTAAATCACTCATACCATAATTATCATT
The DNA here is from genome assembly GCA_934169415.1 of uncultured Bacilli bacterium. GTDB lineage: Bacteria > Bacillota_I > Bacilli_A > RF39 > UBA660 > Faecisoma. The sequence goes on along the minus strand of CAKPNP010000006.1, from coordinate 1,043 downwards.
TAAATCTTTACCATATGCATTAACATTTTGTCCTAGTAAGGTAATTTCTTTATAACCGTTTTCTTTTAATGTTTCTACTTCTTTTAATATATCTTCATGATGTCTACTTCTTTGACGACCTCTAGTATATGGAACTATACAATATGTACAAAATTTATCACATCCATACATGATATTTACCCAAGCTTTATACTTGCTATCTCTTTTTACTGGAATATCTTCTACTACACTACCCTCACACGAGTAAACCATAACTTGTTGTTTATGTTCTTTCAATGCTTTTTCTAAAATAGAAGGTAACTCATGAATATTATGTGTTCCAAATATAAAATCTACCCATTTATAATCTTTTGTAAGTTCATTTACTATCTCTTCTTCTTGAGCCATACAGCCACAAAAACCAACTACTACTTCCCTAGTTTGTCTTAAATGTTTTATTCTTCCAAGTAAACCAAATACCTTATTATGAGCATTTTCTCTTATTGCACATGTATTTAATATAATTAAATCAGCTTCTTCATAGTTATCTATATTAGTATACCCCATAAGTTCTAATATAGCTTTTATATTTTCTGAGTCATGTTCATTCATTTGACAACCGTATGTTTTAACATAACATTTTTTACCAATACCAATATTTTCTTGAAATTCATTTAAATTAAAATTTAATTTTATAAAATCTATTTCACTATTTGTTCTTTTTCTTGCTTCTTTTAAATTTGGATAATTCATACTATCACTTTCCTCACTTCGTAAATAATACCATAATTAATACTTTTTTTCAATATTTTTTAATAAAAAGAAAAGTATCAAATAAATATTATTATAAAGTTTAAAGATCATATCAACTCTTTTATTTGCCTATCAGATAAACCAGTTACCCTAGATATTATTTCTTTAGATAGATTAAGTTTTAACATCTCTTTAGCTGTTTTAATTTTATTTTTTTCCTCTCCTTTTTTCTCACCTTCTTTTAATCCCAATTCTTTATAATGAATTTTATATGAGTTTCTTAGCCTTAATTCATCTTCTTCTTTTGTAAA
>CAKPNP010000005.1 GCA_934169415.1 uncultured Bacilli bacterium | reverse complement strand
TATTAAAACCAACGATAAAAGCAGATACAACAAATTATGCAAAGAATAAGGTTATAACAATAGAATATCCAGTATATCAAGATTATAATTTTGAATATTATTATAGTTTAGATGGAGAAAACTATATAAAAGTAAGTGATAGTAAAATAGATATTGAAATAACTAATAATACAACAATATATGCAAGAGTAAAAGATGAAAATAATAATTATGATACAACATATGAAGAGACTAAAATAGATAATGAAGCCCCAGTTATTACAGATATACCTAGTGATATAACAATAACAGAAGGAGAAAGTTATAACCTAAATGATATAAGTGTAAGTGATAATAGTGGAATTTATCAGGTAACAAAAACAATAAATAATACAAGTACATTAAAACATGGAACATATATAGTAGGATATAAAGTAACAGATGAAGCAGGAAACACAACAAATATAACAAGAAATCTAAAAGTAAAAATGGCTACTGATACAAGTGGAGCAAGTATACCTAATATAAGCAGTGGAATGATACCAGTAGTATATGATTACGGAAAAGAAGCATTTGTAAAAGCAGATACAAGTAATTGGTATAACTACAATAATAAAGAATGGGCAAATATAGTAATATTAAAAGATAAAACTATAAATTATGAAACAGATGAGGTTATACCAGAGAGTAATGTAGATGGATATTTTGTATGGATACCAAGATATAAATATCAAATATTTAATTTAGGAAACTATACAAGTGCAATTAATTCAAAACCAAGTGCAAGTGTAGCACAAGAAATAAAAATAGTATTTGAAAGTAAAAATACATCTAAATCAACTGGTAATACAGTAGGAAGTTATCTAACACATCCAGCATTCACATTAGGAAGCGAAGAATTAGATGGAATATGGGTAGCAAAATATGAAACAAGTGGAACAACATCTAAGATAAATGTCTTACCAAATGCAACAAGCTTAAGAAATATAAATGTAAAAACAATGTTTGAACTTTCATATAATTATGAAAGAAGCTTAGATAGTCATATGATGAAGAATACAGAATGGGGAGCAGTAGCATACTTATCACATTCAAAATATGGAATAAATAGTGAAATAAGAATAAATAATAGTAGTGCATATACAACAGGATGTGCAGCAACTACCCCTGCCTTAAATTATGTTAAAAAAGAACAAAGCAATCATACAGAAGGATATTATAATGGATGTGAAAATGCTTATAATACACCAGTAGGAGTACTTGCTTCAACAACAGGAAATATAAGTGGAATCTATGATATGAGTGGTGGTTCAATTGAAATTATGGCGGCATATAGAGAAAATACATATGGAAATAGTGGATTTGATGAAAGTAGTATATCAAAATATGATAGTAAATATTTTGATATATATCCAGTAAATAGTACAACAATAAGTTATAACAATAGAATATTAGGAGACGCAACTGGAGAGTTAGGCCCATTTTATGCTTATAAAGATAATGACAATTATAATCGTAATCACAGTACATGGTACAATGATTATGCACAATTTATTGAGTCGTCTAGCCCATGGGTTATACGAGGAGGATATTATTATATCGGTACTTTATCTGGAATATTTAATTTCAATAGAAGTTCTGGTGTTTCAAATGGGGAAAATTCTTTCCGCCTAGTTCTTACAAACTAATTTTAGAAAAATAAATCTAAACTTGATAACAAGGAATTAATTTTTCTTGTTTTTTTGCATTTTTTTAAAAAAATTGCTCTAAAAAAAAGGATTTTAGAGATTTTTTTCGTATATAACTAATGAGGAGGTTTTTTTATGAGTAAGTTTAGATGAAAAATAAATGTGGTAGTTAGATGTAAGAATTTATAGAAAAGAGGAAATTATGAATAAAGAAAAAAATCAAAAAAAGAATAAAAAAAAGGCACTTGTGGTAGCAGGTGTTAGCTTATTTACAGTTTTAGCAGGGACGTTAGCATATTTTACTACAAGTACTGATGTTGTAAATGCATTTAAAACAGCAGTATATTCTAATAAGATAGTAGAAAATTTTACGTCACCTACTAATTGGAAACCAGGTGATACTGTAGATAAAACAATTAAAGTAACAAATACTGGAGATGTAGATATGGCAGTTAGGGCAAGTTTTACTGAAAAATGGATTAGTGCTAATAACAAGGAATTATCTCTTAAAGATAGTGGCAATAATGTTGCTGCAATTATTAATTTTAATTCAGGTTGGACTAAAGATAATGATGGATATTATTACTACGGTGAAAAGAGTAATAAAACAAAGCTTAAAAAAAATGAAACAACTCAGTCTTTTATAAATGGAGTTACATTTAATAAAAATATAAAAGCTGATTTAAAACAAACTATTTCATCTGATGGAAAAACTATAACTTACACTTCAACTGGCAATGGTTATGATAATGCAAGGTATATATTAACTATTAAAATTGATACTATTCAGTATGATCAAGCAAATATATGGTAAAATTTATTAAAAATATAATATTAAAGTTAATTTATGCCATAGTGTTTACATATATATTAGTTTTTGTACCTGTTATTATTGGATATAAGCCTTTAGTAGTATTATCAGGAAGTATGGAACCGATTTTAAAAGTAGGTGGGATTTTATATTATCAAAAAATAAATATAGAAGATTATAAAAAGGGTGATATTTTAGTTTATGCTACTAAGGATCATATAATTTCACATAGAATTGTAGATATAGCTAGTGATGGCTTTATTACAAAAGGTGATAATAATGAAGTATTAGATTCTAAAGTAAATTTAAATCAGGTATTAGGTAAAGGGACTAATTTTAGTATTCCTTATATAGGTTATTATGCAGATTTCATATATAATCATAAGTATATATTATATTTTTTTACGATTTATATAGTTATTGATTTAATTAATTATAATATAAATAATAGGAGTAAAAATGAATAAGTTTATAAGAATATTATTTTTTATATTTTTTGTAGGAATTAATACAATAAATGCTTATTATGAAAATTCAAATTATAACGAAAATATATTTAATACAAATAAATATAATTTTAAAATAAATGGTAATGGTGGAGTTTATAAAAACAGTACTTTAGAATTAAAAAATAATAAACTAATTTTACCTAAACCTACAAATGATGGTTATAATTTATTAGGTTATAGTACTAATGAAAGTGGTAGTGCAACAATAATTAATAGTATTTCTATAGATGAGGTTAATAATAAAGAAATATATGCTATTTGGGATATTATAAATTATAAAATAGATTATAATTTAAATGGTGGGACTTTAGATAATTTAAAAACTAGTTATAATGTTTTAGAAACATTTACGTTATCTAGTCCTATTAAAAGTGGATATAAATTTATTGGTTGGACAGGTAGTAATGGTTCTATTCCTTCTAATGAAGTTACCATAAAAAAAGGAACAACTGGTAATTTATATTATATTGCAAATTGGAGTGCTAATAGTTATTTAGTAGATGTCAATCCAATAATTGATGGTATTACATATAATGCAGGTTTATCTGGATATACATTTGATGTATGGATAAATGGAACATTAGTAGCTGATGATGTTATTGATTGGTGTCAAAATGTAATTTACGGTAGTACGATAAGAGTTAGATCAAATTTGCATGATGGTATGAGTGTTGATTATGATAAAACTATTACTGTTACTAATGATACTATATTAAATCCTAGTTGGAGTAAGAATTATTACAAGATAAGTTATTATGTAAATAATAATTTATATAAAGAAGAAAATGTTGGTTATAATGATAAAATAAATATTCCTACTTATGCATATAATCCTTGGGAAGTATGGGATGGATGGAGTAATAATATTACTACTATGCCAAATTATGATATAAGAATAGATGGATACTATCACGAAGCTAATTGCTATGCATGGGCAGGACATCCTAAAGCAGAAAATGGTTCTGCAATAATGAAGCAAGTAATAAATGCTGCTAAAAAAGATTTCAAAAATGTAGTTGGCCCTTATGAAGAAACTTCTCTTGATGGAAGATTATTATTATCTATGAGAACTGAATCATATAGTTATTCTATTTTACTATCTAAACTAAGAACATCTATGAATAGGTATACTTGGTGGAGTTATGCAGAAGCAAGATGTGATAATGGATACGGAGACGCTATATATAAATAATTTAAACAAGTTAATCTTGTTTTTTTTTAGTTATTATTTTATAATGTAAGTAGTAAGTATAACTGTTTTTGATAGTTATGAAGGGAGAATAATATGAAGAAGGTAACTATTTTAGCACTTCATTTAGGTGTTGGAGGAGTTGAAAAATGTATTTGTGATTTAGCTAATTCTTTATCTGATAATTATAATGTTGAAATTCTATCCATCTATAAATTGCATAATAAACCATCATTTAAACTTGATGACAAAGTAAGTGTAAGATACTTACTTAAGAGTAATATTAAACCAAATAGAGATGAATTTAAAGATGCGGTAAAAAGAAAAAATATATTTAAAATATTTTGTGAAGGAATTAAAGGTGTAAGATGTTTATATAAAAAGAAACATTGTACTATTAAAGCTTTAAAAAAATGTGATAGTGATTATATAATATCTACAAGAGATTTTCTAAATGACTTTAGTGGTAGATATGGAACTAAAAAAGCTGTAAAAATAGCTTGGGAACATAATCATCCACACGGCGATTTAAAATATGCTAAAAAAATAGCTGATTCTTGTAGAAAAATAGATAAATTAGTATTAGTCTCAAAATCACTAAAAGAATATTATGAAGATTTATTTCAAGAAAATAATATTAATTGTAAATGCGTTTTTATACCTAATACAATCGATTATATTCCATCTACAGTATCACCTTTAGATAATTATAATATAGTAAGTGTTGGAAGATTATCAAAAGAAAAAGGTTTTTTAGATTTAATAGATGTATTTAATATTGCATATAAACTAAATGATAAATTACATTTAAGCATTGTAGGCGACGGAGTAGAAAAGAAAAAAATAGTATCTAAAATAAAAGAATATAACTTAGAGAATGTTATAACATTACATGGTTTTTTAGATAAAACAGGAGTTAATGAAGTACTATCTAAATCTAGTTTATATGTAATGACATCATATACTGAATCATTTGGTATTGTTTTAATAGAAGCTATGAGTCATGGATTACCTTGTATTGCATTTTATGATGCAGAGGGTGCTAGAGATTTAATTGGTGATTCTACCTTATTAATTAAAGATAGAAATAAAGAAAAAATGGCTCATAAAATAGTAGATTTATTAAATGATAGAAGTTTACTTTCAAAAATAGGGGCTAAAAATCGTGAATTTAGCCTAAAGTATGATTCTAGTAAAGTCTTAAAATTATGGCAAAAAACATTAAGGTGATTAAATTGAAAAAAGTTTTATTTATATCAAGTTGTGGAGGACATTTAACTGAACTTTTACAACTTGATAGTATGTTTGATAATTATGACTATTATTTAGCTACTGAAAAAACTAAAGATAGTATGAATTTAAAGAATAAATATAAAAATGTAAGTTATTTTGTTTACGGAACAAAAGATCATATGTTGACTTATCCATTTAAACTTTTATTTAATTGTTTTAAAAGTTTATATTTATATATAAAAATTAGACCAAAATATATTGTTACTACAGGCGTTCATACAGCAGGACCTATTTGTTGTATTGGTAAAATATTTAAAACTAAAATCATATATATAGAAACATTTGCTAATACAGAAAAACCTACTGTAACTGGAAAATTAATATATAAGTTTGCTGATTTATTTATAGTTCAACATAAATCGTTGTTGAAAGTTTATCCTAATGCTATTTATGGGGGGTGGATATTTTGATCTTTGTAACACTTGGAACACAAGATAAAGAATTTACCCGTCTTTTAAAAATTTTAGATAAAGAAATACAAAAGGGATTAATTAAAGATGTAGTAGTACAAGCGGGATTTACTAAATATAAAAGCAAAAGAATGAAAATATTTGATTATGTTTCTAAAGAGGATTTTAATAAATATATGAGTGAATGTGACTTGCTTATTACACATGCAGGTGTAGGAAGTATATTTACTGCACTTAAATATAATAAAAAGGTAATGGCAATGCCAAGATTATCAAAATATCACGAACACACTAATGATCATCAAAAAGATATAATAAAAGAATTTACTAAACAAGGTTATATTTTATCCTTTAATAATTCTAAAGAATTTGAACGTGAATATAAGAAATTAAAAGAATTCAAACCTAATAAGTATAAATCAAATACTGAGAACATGATAAAATTGATAAGTGATTTCATTGAAAACAATTGACAAAGCATAATAACTGTGTTACCATTTTAATGGGCACATTAAGTGTTTTTATTTTAATATAATTTAGAAGGGTGAATTATGGCAAAAAGAGATAAAAAGAAAAAAAATAAAACATCTTTTATAAAGGATGTATTTAAAGAATTAAAAAAAGTAAGATGGCCATTAAAAAAGGAAATGGTAAAATATTCTATAGCAACTTTAAGCTTTATAATATTTTTTGGAATATTTTTTACGTTAGCTGACTTATTAATAGCAGCTGTGAAAGTGTTGGTGGCATAATGGAAAAAGAATGGTACGTAGTAAATACTTATTCTGGTCATGAGAATAAGGTAAAAGAAAAATTAGAGATGCGTGCATCAAGTATGGGAATGGAAGATTACATTTTAAGAGTTGTAGTTCCAGAAACTAAAGAGGTAGTAATCAAAGATGGAAAATCAAAAGAAAAAGTAAATAAAATGTTCCCAGGTTATATATTAGTTGAGATGGTTATGACAGATGAAGCTTGGTTTATTGTTCGTAATACTCCAGGTGTTACAGGATTTATAGGATCTTCTGGTAAAGGAGCTAAACCATTTCCATTAACTCCAATGGAAGTTGATAAAATATTAGGTAGCATGGGATTAAGTAGATTAGATATAGTTAACGATTTAAATGTTGGAGATACTGTAACTGTTGTATCAGGACCATTTAATAATATGTATGGCAAGATTTTATCTATAGATTTAGAAAAACAATCAGTTGAAGTTGCTTTGGATTTATTTGGTCAAGAAACTTCTGTTGAGTTAGAATTAGCTCAGATTAAAAAAACAAATTAACGTAAAACTACTTTTTAAGTAGTTTTTATTAAAAAAATATTTACAATAATATTAAAATATGATATTATTATAACGCTATATATTTTTATATAGAGTGGGAGATTGATTTATAGCGGATATCATTAATACCACAACCCGAAAAAGGAAGGAGAGTGTTTTTCGTGGCAAAGAAAATTACAAAAGTTATTAAGCTACAAATTCCAGCAGGAAAAGCAACACCAGCTCCGCCAGTAGGTACTGTACTTGGCCCAGCAGGTGTTAATTTACAAGAATTTTGTACTAAATATAATGATGCAACAAGAGATAAGATGGGTGATGTAATACCAGTAGTTATTACTGTTTATGAAGATAGAACTTTTGATTTTGTATTAAAAACTCCACCAGCAGCTGAATTAATTAAAAAAGCAGCAGGAGTAAAGTCTGGTTCAAAAAACGGCAAAAAGGAAACAGCTGGTTCAATTACAAGAACTCAATTAAAAGAAATTGCAGAAACAAAATTACCTGATTTAAATGCATATGACGTAGATTCAGCAATGAAAATTGTTGAAGGAACAGCATTAAATATGGGTATTGAAATTAAAGACTAATACATAGGTAAACCTATGTGGAAGGAATTAATCCGCTAAAACCACAAGGAGGAAATATGAAGAAAGGTAAAAAATACGTTGAAGCTAAGAAATTAGTAGAAAAGAATAAACTTTATACTAAAGAAGAAGCTGTTGAATTAGTTAAAAAAACAACTATAACTAAGTTTGATTCTTCAGTTGAAATAGCTATGAACTTAAATCTTGATACTAAAAAAGCTGATCAACAATTACGTGGTACAATTTGTTTACCACATGGAACTGGTAAAACTAAGAAAATCTTAGTTATTGCTAAAGGTCCAAAAGCAGAAGAAGCTAAAAAAGCTGGTGCTGATTATGTTGGTGATAATGATTACTTAGAAAAAATTGAAAAAGAAAATTGGTTCGATTTTGATGTATTAATCGCAACACCAGATATGATGCCAGCATTAGGTAAATTAGGTAAGGTATTAGGACCAAAAGGATTAATGCCAAACCCAAAAACTGGAACAGTTACTATGGATATAACTAAAGCTGTTACAGAAGTAAAACAAGGTAGAATTGAATATCGTACAGATAGTTATGGTAACGTTCATGCAATAATTGGTAAAGTAAGTTTTACTAATGAACAATTACTTGAAAATTTATCTAGTTTTGTATCAATGATAGTTAAAAGTAAACCATCAGTAGTTAAGGGTACTTACATTAAAAATATAAGTATAGCATCAACTATGGGACCTGGAGTTAAAATTGATACAAATTCATTTGACAGATAATTATTAATGTGTTAAAATAGTTTTGTTAAAGAGGTACCGTAGACAGTAGGGGCTTTAAGCTTAATATCCTACCGAGGACTTAAAAGTTTTTCTTTTAAAGCTCCTATGGTATTTAGGGGCTTTTATTTGCGGTATTAACTAATTAAGGAGGTGTAATATGGCAAATCAAAAAATCATTGCTAAAAAACAAAAGACAGTAGAAGAAATAGTTTCAAAAATTAAAGAATCTGCTTCAACAGTTTTATTTGAATACCAAGGGTTAACTGTTGTTGAAACAATGGCTTTAAGAAGAAAACTAAAAGAAATTGGTTCTGATTATAAAGTATATAAAAATACATTAGTACGTCGTGCAATGGATAGTTTAAATATCAATATGGATTCATATTTAAATGGACCTAAGGCAGTAGTATTTGGTACTGATGCAATCGCTCCAATTAAAGCTTTAGCTGAATTTAGTAAAGAACATCCAGCATTAGTATTAAAAGTTGGATATGTAGATGGAAATGTTACAGATGAGGCTACATTAAAACAATTAGCAGCAATCCCAGGAAGAACAGAGTTATTAACTATGTTTGCTGCTGGACTTATGGAACATGTTAAAAATGTTGCAATATGTTTAGATTTACATTCACAAAATCTAGAAGATTAATTATAAGGAGGAATTTTAAATGGCAAAATTAAGTACAAAAGAAATTATTGATTCAATTAGCGAAATGACTATATTAGAAGTTAAAGATTTAGTAGATGCAATGAAAGAAGCATTTGGTGTTGATCCTAGTGCTGTAGCAGTAGCTGCTCCAGTAGCTGCAGCAACTGAAGAAGGACCAAGCTCAGTTAATGTTGTATTAGCTTCAGCTGGTGCTAACAAAATTGCAGTTATCAAATTAGTTCGTGACGTTACTGGTCTTGGCTTAAAAGAAGCTAAAGACTTAGCTGATAACGGTGGAGCTGTTAAAGAAAACGTTTCTATGGATGAAGCTAATGAATTAAAAGCTAAATTCGAAGAAGCTGGCGCTACAATTGAATTAAAATAATTTATAAATTACAGCCTATACTTTTGTATGGGCTTAAGCTTATTTAGAAAGGAGACTTATTAACCAATATTTACTAAAATTTAGATAAATTGGTTTTAATAAGTCTTTTTTTGCTTATTTTTATTAAAACGATTGACTATTTAATAATGTTTTGATAAAATTATATATTGGTGGCATGTATATTTTAGCATGTTTAATATAGTATATTGGGGTGAAATATGGCATATACAATTAAAAAAATCGGGGATTACATGGAAGGCAGAAGTTACGCAAAAACCAAAAATGCAATTGAATTAAATAACTTATTAGAAATTCAAAAGAAAAGTTATAATTGGTTTATCACAGAAGGTATAAAAGAAGTATTCGATGATATTTTTCCAGTTGAAAGTTTTACTGGTAATTTAACTCTAGAATTTGGGGATTATTCATTTGATGCTCCTAGATACACAATTAAAGGTTGCAAAGAAAGATATGCAACTTATGCAGCACCTTTAAAAGTTGAAGCTAGACTTTTTAATGGTGAAACAGGTGAGGTTAAAGAACAAGAAATTTTCTTAGGTGATATGCCTATAATGACTGATTCTGGTACCTTTGTAATAAATGGAGCAGAAAGAGTTATCGTATCACAATTAGTTAGATCTCCTAGCTGTTATTATGGTATGGAAACAGATAAAAAAAATGGCCGTGTAACTATTACTTCTCAAATTATCCCAACAAGAGGAACTTGGCTTGAATATGAAATCGATTCAAGAGATATTATCTATGTTAGAATAGATAGAACTAGAAAGGTTCCTATTACTACTTTACTTCGAGCAATCGGATTAAATAATGATGAGGATATTCTTGGCTTATTTGGTGAAAATGAGTTATTAATTAAAACTATTCAAAAGGATTCAAATAAGAATACTGATGAAGCATTAATTGATATCCACTCTAAATTAAGACCAGGTGAACCATCTACTTTAGATAGTGCTAAAAACCAATTAATATCTAGATTTTTTGATGCATTTAGATATGATTTAGCTAAAGTAGGACGTTATAAATTTAATAGAAAATTAAATGTAACTGATAGATTATTAGGTTGTGTTTTAGCTGAAAATATTAAAGTTGATGGAAATGTTATAGCAGAAAGTGGACAAACTGTTACTAAAGAATTATTAGAAACTTTAAAACCTATATTTGAATCTGGATATAATGTAAAAGAAGTTCCTATTAATGAAGAATTAGATACTTATAACAAAGTACAAACAGTTAAAGTATATAGTAAAAAAGATTCTAGTAAGATTGTTAATATAATTGGTAATGATCAATTAATAGACGAAAAAAGACTTACAATATCTGATATTTATGCATCAGTTTCTTATTATTTGAATTTATTTGAAGGAATTGGTTCATTCGATGAAATAGATCACTTATCTAATCGTCGTGTAAGACAAGTTGGTGAACTTTTACAAAATCAATTTAGAATTGGTATGTCTCGTATAGAAAGAGTTATAAGAGATAGAATGAGTACTCAAGAAATTACTGAGGTTACTCCAAAAAGTTTAATTAACATAAGACCACTTACCGCATCTATTAAAGAGTTCTTTGGTTCAAGTCAATTATCACAATTTATGGATCAAACAAATCCTATTGCTGAGCTTGCTAACAAAAGACGTTTATCTAGCTTAGGACCTGGTGGACTTTCTCGTGATAGAGCAGGTATGGATGTTCGTGATGTTAACCCATCACACTACGGAAGACTTTGTCCAATTGAATCTCCAGAAGGACCAAACATAGGACTTATTACTGCTTTAGCAAGTTATGCTAAGGTAAATGATTATGGTTTTATAATGACTCCATATAGAAAAGTAGAAAATGGTGTATTAACTGATGAAGTTGTTTACATGACAGCTGATGAAGAATTAGACCATTATATTTCACAAGCCGCTGTTGAAGTTGATTCAAACGGTAAAATAATTAGTGATAAAGTTCCAGTTCGTTATAGAACAGATAATATAATTGTTGAATCTACAAAAGTAGATTATATGGATGTTTCTCCACAACAAGTTATATCAATAACAACTCAAGGTATTCCATTCTTGGAACACGATGATGGTAAACGTGCACTTATGGGTGCTAACATGCAAAGACAAGCAATACCACTTTTAAAGGCAGAAGCTCCTTATGTAGGAACTGGTATAGAAGAGGTTGCAGCAAGAGATTCTGGTGCTGTTGTTATTTCTAATGCTGATGGTATTGTAGATTATGTAGATGGAACAAAAATCATATTAAAAACTAAAAATGGTAAAGATACTTATTATTTAAATGGTTTTGAAAGAAGTAATGCAGGTACTTGTTATCATCAAATTCCAATTGTAAGGGTAAATGATACGGTTAAAAAAGGTCAAATTATTGCTGATGGACCATCAACTGATAAAGGTGAAATGGCCTTAGGTAGAAATGTTACTGTAGCATTTATGAACTTTAATGGTTACAACTATGAGGATGCAGTTATTTTAAATGAAAGATTAGTAAAAGATGATGTTTATACATCAATTCATATAGAAGATTATCAAATTGAATGTAGAGATACAAAATTAGGACCAGAAGAGTTTACTCGTGATATTCCAAATATTGGTGAAGATGCACGTAAGAACTTGGATGAATTTGGTATTGTAAGAATTGGTACTGAGGTTAAGGATGACGATATATTAGTTGGTAAAGTAACACCAAAAGGAATGGCTGAATTAACTAGTGAAGAAAAATTATTACATGCTATATTTGGTGAGAAAACACGTGAAGTAAGAGATACATCACTTCGTGTTCCACATGGTGGTGGCGGTATCGTTCATGATGTTAAAATATTTACTAAAGAAGATACAGATGAACTTCCTGCTGGTGTATCTAAAATAGTAAGAGTATATATTGCTCAAAAACGTAAAATTTCAGTAGGAGATAAAATGGCTGGTCGACATGGTAACAAAGGTGTTATATCATTAATATTACCAGAAGAGGATATGCCATACATGGAAGATGGTACTCCAATTGATATTTTACTTAATCCATTAGGTGTTCCATCTCGTATGAATATAGGACAAATTCTAGAAATGCATTTAGGTGCTGCAGCTAAAAAAATGAATGTTCATGTAATAACTCCAGCATTTGATGGTGCTACTCGTGAAGAAATTGTGGATGCACTAAAAGAATCTGGATTAGCTGAAGATGGTAAAATGGTTCTATATGATGGTAGAACTGGTGAACCATTTGATAATAGAATTTCCGTTGGTGTCATGTATATGATTAAACTTCACCACATGGTTGATGATAAATTACATGCAAGATCAACTGGTCCATATTCATTAGTTACACAACAACCACTTGGTGGTAAAGCTCAATTTGGTGGACAAAGATTTGGAGAAATGGAAGTTTGGGCACTTTATGCATATGGTGCTGCTAATGTATTACAAGAAATGATGACTATTAAATCTGATGATGTTACTGGTCGTGTTAAGGTATATGAATCATTAGTTAAAGGTTTACCACTTCCAAAATCAGGTGTACCAGAAAGCTTTAAAGTATTAATTAAAGAGTTCCAAGCTTTAGGACTTGATATAACAGCATTAACTGAAGATGGAAACTTTGTTGATATGAAAGAAATAGAAAAAGATGAAGATTCTACACCTTTAGAGTTTGAAAAAGCTGAAGAACTTAAAAAAGAAGTTGAAGATGTAGAAATAGAAGATAATGTTGAAGATTTCGAAGAAAGTCTAGATGACATTGATTTCGAGAGTGATTATGAAGATGAGGAGGATATGTAATGAATATTAATGAATTTGAAGGTTTAAGAATATCTATTGCATCTCCTGAGAAAATCCGTTCATGGTCTTATGGAGAAGTAAAGAAAGCTGAAACTATAAATTATCGTACATTAAAACCTGAAAGAGATGGATTATTTTGTGAAAAAATATTTGGTCCAACTAAAGATTTTGAATGTTCTTGCGGTAAGTACAAAAGATTAAGATATAAAAATATTGTTTGTGATAGATGCGGAGTTGAAGTTACTCGTTCTAAGGTTAGACGTGAAAGAATGGGACACATTGAGCTTGCAACTCCTGTTTCTCACATTTGGTTTTTTAAAGGTGTGCCTTCTAGAATCGGTTTAGTACTTGATATGTCTCCAAGAGATCTTGAAGAAGTATTATATTTCGTAAGTTATGTAGTATTAGACCCAGGAAGTGCTCCTTTAGAGAAAAAACAAACTATTTCTGATAAAGAATATAGAACTTATTATGAAAAATATGGTTCTACATTTAGAGTTGGAATGGGTGCTGAAGCAATCAAAGAATTATTAGAGCAAGTTAACTTAGAAGAAGAAGTTAATAAAATAAAGGAAGAAATTGATTCTATTAAAGATACAACTAGTCAAAAACGTGTAAGATTAGTTAAACGTTTAGATGTTTTAAATGCATTCTTAGAATCAAATAATCGTCCAGAATGGATGATACTTGATGCAATTCCAGTGATTCCACCTGAACTTAGACCAATGATTCAACTTGATGGTGGACGTTTTGCAACAAGTGATTTAAATGATTTATATAGAAGAGTTATTAATAGAAATAATCGTCTTAAAAAACTTATGGAATTAGGAGCCCCTTCTATAATAATTCAAAATGAAAAACGTATGCTTCAAGAAGCTGTAGATGCTTTATTTGATAATGGTAGACGTGGGCGTAATATAACAGGCGCTGGTAATAGACCACTTAAGTCTTTATCTAGTATGCTAAAGGGTAAACAAGGTAGATTCCGTCAAAACTTACTTGGTAAACGTGTAGATTATTCTGGTCGTTCAGTTATAGTTGTTGGTCCAAGTCTTAAAATGTATGAATGTGGTATTCCAAAAGAAATGGCTTTAGAGTTATTTAAACCACATGTTATAAATGGACTTGTATCTAAAGAGATAGCTTCTAATATTAAAGCTGCTAAGAAAATGATTGAAAATCAAGATCCAAGAGTATGGGATGTAGTAGAGGAAAAAATTAATGAACACCCTGTTATGTTAAACCGTGCTCCAACACTTCATAGACTTGGTATTCAAGCTTTCCAACCAAAATTAATTGAAGGTAGATCAATTCGTTTACATCCGCTTGTTTGTGCAGCATTTAATGCTGATTTCGATGGAGATCAAATGGCTGTACACGTACCAATTAGTACTGAAGCACAGGCTGAGGCAAGAATTCTTATGTTAGGTGCTAATAACATATTGTCTCCTAAGGATGGACAACCAATAGTTACTCCAGGACAAGATATGATTTTAGGTAACTATTATATTACTATAGAGAAAAAAGATCTTCCTGGTGAAGGTAGAGTATTTAAAAATGATAATGAAGCTTTAATGGCATATGAAAGACGTGAAATAACACTTCATACTCGTATTGCTATTCCTGCTAATTCATTTAAACATAAAATTTTCCCTGATATATATTTAGATAAATATTTAGTTACTACACCTGGTAAATTATTATTTAATGAAATTTTCCCTGATAGTTTCCAATATATTAATGATGGAACAGTTGAAAATATAGAAAAAATTACTCCAAGTAAATATTTTATTGAACGTGGGAAAAATATTAAAGAAGAAATTAAAAATATGGAATTAGTTAATCCATTTGGTAAAAAGGTATTAACTAAATTAATAGCTCAAATATATAAAAGATATCATACTACTGAAACTTCTATAATGCTTGATAAGATGAAAGATTTAGGATTTAAATATTCTACATTATCTGGTATCTCAATTGGTATTGGTGATATTATAGAATCAAAAACTAAACCTGAAGTATTAAAAGAAGCAAATACTAAGGTAGATACTATTAATAAACAATTTAGACGTGGTTTAATTACTGATAAAGAAAGATATGATAAGGTGGTTGAATCATGGAATGAGGCTAAAAATAAAATAGCTAAAGAACTTGAAGGATTTATTAAAACACATAAAGATAACTCAATATCTATGATGATTGATTCAGGTGCTCGTGGTAATATGAGTAACTATAACCAAATGGCTGGTATGCGTGGACTTATGATGAAACCTACTGGTGAAGCTGTTGAAATTCCAATTACATCATCATTCACAGAAGGTGCAAGTGTTACAGAGTTCTTCTTAGCAACACATGGTGCTAGAAAAGGTGCTGTTGATACAGCTTTAAAAACTGCTGATGCTGGATATTTAACTCGTAGACTTGTTGATGTTTCTCAAGATATGATTGTAAAAGAAGATGATTGTGGTACATCTGATGGTGTATTAGTAGAAAGTTTTATCGATGATAAAGATGGAACTGTAGTAGAAGGATTAGCTGATAGAATTATTGGTAGATTTACCTCTAAAAATGTAATTAATCCTGAAACTAAAGAAGTTATAGTAGAAAGAAATACATATATAACTGAGCAAATAGCTGATAAAATTATATCAGCAGGTATTACTAAAGTACCTATTAGAACAGTGTTGACTTGTAAAACTGATCATGGTGTATGTTGCAAATGTTATGGTCGTAACTTAGCAACTGGATCATTAGTAGAAGTAGGAGAAGCTGTAGGTATTATGGCTGCTCAATCAATTGGTGAACCAGGTACCCAACTTACAATGCGTACTATTAACTCAGGTGGTGTTGCCGGAGACGATATTACACAAGGTCTTCCTCGTGTTCAAGAGTTATTTGAATCTCGTAATCCAAAAGGTAAAGCTACAATATCTGAAATTAAAGGAAAAGTTACTAAAATTGAAGAAGATAATGGTAAATACCAAATTACAGTTGCTAATGATGCTGAAACTAAGGTTCATACATCAAATTATGGTGCTAAATTATGTGTTTCATTAAATGATGAAGTAGTAGCAGGTGCTAAACTTACATTTGGTGCTATTAATCCAAAAGAATTATTAGTTGTAACTGATCCAATTACAGTACAACAATATATATTATTAGAAATTCAAAAAGTTTATAGATCACAAGGTGTTGATATTTCTGATAAACACGTTGAGATAATCGCTAAACGTATGATTTCTAAGATTAAAATAATTACAAGTGGTGATTCTTTATACTTACCAGGTACTATGGTAAATATTAATCACTTTGCTGATACTAATAAAGAATTAATTCTTGAAGGAAAAACTCCAGCTTTAGGTAAACCAGTATTATTAGGTATTACTAAAGCAAGTTTGGAAACTGATTCATTCTTATCTGCTGCATCATTCCAAGAAACAACTAGAATATTAACTGATGCTGCAATACATGGTAAAGTAGATCATTTAACTGGTCTTAAGGAAAATGTATTATTAGGTAGATTAATTCCAGCTGGAACAGGTGCTAAAAAATATAAGAAAGTTGATTATGAATTAGAACTTCCTATATTAGATGATGAACCATTAGAGGCTTTAGAACAAGAATTAATGGATTAAAAATTGAGTATAATACTCAATTTTTTATTATATCAATTTAGATTTTCTTTTTATTATGTTGAAAATTAATTATTAATCATGTATAATTTTATGTAGAATAGAGGGTGCTATATGAAAAAAGGATTTACATTAATAGAATTAGTAGCAATATTAGTTATACTAGGAGTAATAGCTTTAATTACAACGCCAATTATAATTAATATAACATCAAGAGCAGAAGAAAATACAAGAGTTGTAAGTATTATAAAATATGCTGAAGCAACTAAATTAGCTTATACAGAAGAATTAGATAATTTAACTGGAAAAGATTTAAAAGAATTAGCTAATTTAAAAATGGTTGATGATAAAATTGTAAAATGTGATGGAGTAGTATATACAGACTCTTTAGGTTCAATATTATATGATTGTACTGTAAATGATATGGGTAATTATTGTTACTTAAATGGAAATGTATATAACAATACAGATAATTGTAATTCTATAAAAGAAATAGCTATAACAGGTAAAATACCATATTTAAGTCCAGAAATAGTAGAAGTAAATAAGTATCCTATAGGATATGAATATTCACAAAATAAAGATTATAAGGTATCATTTCCATCTATAGTAGTAGCAGAGGAATTCAAATATATAAGAGTAAGTGAGAATATAAATGTAGAAAATGTTGTGTCATATTGTAATAGTGGTAACATACCAGAAAATTGTATCCCAACAAATGATACTTTATTAGAACCAAATATATGGTATGAAGTATCAGGTGATGTGACATTTAATAGTAATAAAAATATTGTAATAGATGCACTAATAGGTAAAACAGGAAATTATGATGCAAAAACTAGATATGCAGAAGAAAAAATAGATACAACAAGCGCAATATCAGATTTTAAATATACAACTTTAACGGATAAAATAGTATTAACAGAATCATGTAATGATCCAGAATCAGGAATAACAAAGTATGAATATAAAATAAATGATGGAGAATATAAAGTATCTAAAGATGGATCATATGTGTTTAATAAGTTAACTTCAAATACAAAATATAATGTAAGTATTAGATGTACAAATGGCTCAGGACTATCAAGTGAGAAAACAAAAACAATAACAACAAATATAGTTAAGCCTCCAGTTATTACTATAACTAGTAAAGTACCAAGTAGTGGATATAGTTATTATCAAAATGTAACATTAACAATAACTTATGATGATACAAATATGGATACCTCTAAATATTATTATAGTTTGGATGGAAAAAACTGGGTAGAAACTTCAAAAGTTTCTAATGTAACATTAAAAGAAAATAAAACATTGTATGCAAAAACAACAGATAATATAAATACATCAAAATATGCAACATATACTGTAACTAATATAGATATGACAAAACCAAATATTAAAATTAATGTAAGTAATATAAAAACCGATAGAGTAACTCTTGCTTTAACATGTAGTGATACAGAATCAGGAATAACAAAATATGAATATAGTAAAGATAACGGCTCTACATGGGTAACAGGCTCAAATAGTTATACATTTACAGGATTAACGCAAGGAACAAGCTATAAATATGCAGGAAGATGTACAAATGGTTCAGGATTAACTAATACATCAAGTAGTACAAATACAACAAATACAATAACAAATCCTGTAATAGTACAAGCAAGTCAAAATCCAAGTAGTGGAACATGGGCACAAAGTAGAGTAATAAAAATAACATATAGTAATGCGAATATGAATAACGCATATTATTACTTTAAGTCAAGTGTAACAGCAACAGTAGCAAGTGGAGTAGTAGTACAAAGCTGTGGAACAGGAAATACACCAAGTACATGTACAACATCAAGTGTAACAAGCCTAGTAGCAAACACATGGTATAGAACAAATAATAGTAGTATAAATGTAACATATACAAGTAATGGAACATTATATGCAGTAACAAAAGATAATACAAATATCTCAGGAACAAGCACATATAGTATAGCTAACATCGATACAACAAAACCAAGTATAACAATGAAAGTTTCAACAAAAACCGATAGAGCAACATTAACATTAACATGTAGTGATACAGAATCAGGAATAACAAAATATGAATATAGTAAAGATAACGGCTCTACATGGGTAACAGGCTCAAATAGTTATACATTTACAGGATTAACGCAAGGAACAAGCTATAAATATGTAGGAAGATGTACGAATGGCTCAGGATTAAATAATACATCAAGTAGTACAAATGCAACAAATACAATAACAAATCCTGTAATAGTTCAAGCAAGTCAAAATCCAAGTAGTGGAACATGGGCAGTTAGTAGAACAATTAGGATAACATACTATAATACTAACATAGTAGGTGCAAGATACTATTATAGTTATAATGGAAGTGATTGGATAGAAGTAAGTGGAACAACAGATTTAACATTTACAAGTAATAGTTTATTGTATGCAAAAACAACAGATGCATCAGGAAATTATAAAACTGCTAGTACATATACTGTGACAAATATAGAATCATCAGATCCAAGCATACCAAGTATTACATATAACGGAGGAAGTAATACATGTTCATGGAAAAATAATTATAACTTAACATTATCAAGTAGTGCATCATCAGGAATAGCATACTATGAGATAGACGTAGATAATAATGGTACTTCGGATGGAACAACAGGAAGTAATTTTATTCCAAGTAATGGATGGAGCACATGTAGTGCTAGATTTAGAGCAGTAACAAATGCAGGTAGAAGATCGGGCTGGACAGATGCTCAACACATACATATGGATACAACAGGACCAAGTACTCCAAGTATTACATATAATGGGGGAAGCAATACATGTACATGGAAGAATAATTATAACTTAACATTATCAAGTAGTGATAATATAGGTGTAAGTTATTATCAAATAGATGTAGATGGAAATGGAACGGCGGATAGAAATATTAATTCAAATTGGATACCAGAAAATGGATTTCATTCACATAATGTAAGATTTAGAGCTGTTGATCATGCAGGAAATGTATCTGCTTGGACAAGTAATCAACATATACATATGGATACAACAACTCCTACTACACCAAGTATTACAGGTGGTTCTAATGTTTGGACCAATACGTCAAGGACTATAAGTATTAGTACTGCAAGCTCAGCAACTAGTGGTATAGCTAGGTATGAATATTATGTATCAAATAGTTCAAATGGTCAAAGCGGAGGTTCATGGATTAGTGGAAGTTCTGTAACTGTATCTGATGAAGGAACGTGGTATGTATATTTTAGAGCTATAAGTAATGCTTCAAATGTAAGTGGAGTTTCTTCTTATCAAGTAGTAAAAATAGATAAAACAAAACCTAGTATATCATTTAGGGTTAAAAGTGGAGCTTGTGTAGGCGTAAATGCGCATAAAATATCATGTTTTAGTGATGCAGAAATAGAAATTATTGTTAGTGATAATAATAGTGCTTCTACTTTACATTGGGGAATATGTAATATGAAGAAAGATTGTAGATCACCTTATGCGTATGATTTAATTGTAAATAATGGATCTAATGATATGGATTCAAGCCAAAGTATTATAAAAACAGGAAGTATTAGTGTACCATTGGGAAGCCAAGTTAAAATTTATGCTATTGGATATGATTCAGCAAATAATAGTACCTTATCAAATACAGACTATTTTGAATATGATGGTAAAAAATACAATTACACAAGCATTGAATCATGATTCATAGAAAAAACTATAAACAAAAATATTAGTTTTTAAAATGTAACTAAAAGCTGAAAAAGTCTTATTCAGCTTTTTTGTGCATAAAAATATGATAATTGTTAAAAAATTATATATTAAATGTTAAACTTAATATGATTTTATAAAAGGTGTTAGATTGGTTGCGAACTAATATACTGTGTGTTATAATTTTATAGGTGGAATTATGAATGAATATATAAAAGGAACTTTTAAAAAAACAATATTTTCTAACAATCAAGGCTTTATTATTGGTCTTTTTAGAGTAAAAGAAACTAATATAGAACAAGCTAAAGTTTATATAAATAAAACAATTACTTTTACAGGCTATTTTGATGAGTTAAACATTGATGATTTATATACGTTTTATGGCATAATTATAGAACATGCCAAATATGGAACACAGTTTGAAGTATCGAATTATGAAAAATGTATGCCTACAGATAAAGATGGGTTAGTTGCCTTTTTATCAAGTGATTTATTTAAAGGAATAGGTGAAAAATTAGCTGAAAATATAGTAAATACATTAGGCGATAATGTATTAAATGAAATATTATCAGATGAAAGTATACTTTTAATGGTGCCTAAAATGACACAAAAAAAGGCACATTTGATATATGAAACTTTACTTCAATATTCTGAGTCCCATCAAATGATTGTATACTTGCAAAATCTTGGCTTTAGTATGAAGGATTCTTTAAGTATATATAATATATATAAAAAAAATACAATAAGCAATATTGAATGTAATCCTTATATGTTGTATTTTGATGCTAATGTTTCTTTTGTTAAAATAGATGAATTAAGAGACAAATTTGAAATATTAGAAAACGATTCTAGAAGAGTTTTAGCTTGTATAATTTATATTGTTAAATCCATACTATATAAAAACAGTGATACTTATCTTTATTTTGATGAAATATATGACGAAGTTACATCTTATTTAAAAATAGATTTATCTAAAGAAACTTTTGATTATTATATAAATGAATTAATATTAGATGGAAGATTATGTTTAATAAATGATAAATATTATTTAAAAGATATGTATGAAGATGAGGTATATGTTGCTAAAAGTATAACTGGTTTATTAAAAAGAGAACATAAATATTATCCAAATATTGATTGCGATATTACTCGCTTGGAAGAATTTAATAATATTAAATACAATGATAAACAAAGATATGCTATAAAAGAGGCTTTAGAAAATAATATTACTATAATAACTGGTGGACCTGGAACTGGTAAGACAACAATTATTAAAGCAATATGCAATTTATATATAACATTAAATAAATTAAAAGATAATGAGGCTGTTGATGATATAATGCTACTTGCCCCAACTGGTAGAGCTAGTAAAAGAATGAGTGAAGGTGCCTCATTTCCAGCTAGTACAATACATAGATTTTTAAAATGGAATAAAGAAAATGATGAATTTATGATAAATGAATATAATAAAGATAGTCATAAGTTAATTATTGTAGATGAGGTTTCAATGTTAGATATTAATTTAATGTCAAATTTATTTAAAGGATTAAAGGATAATATTCAAATAGTTTTTGTTGGTGACTATAATCAACTTCCATCCGTTGGATGTGGCAAAGTATTAAAAGATATGATTGATACTAATTTAATTAATGTTATATATTTAGAATATTTATATAGACAAGATGAAAATTCATATATTACAACGCTTGCAAGAGAAATAAATGAAAATAATTTAAGTGAAAATTTTTATGAAACAAAAAGTGATTATACTTTTTTAAGAGTACCAAGTATAGGTATAAAAGATGCTATTAGAAACATAAGTTATAAATTGATTGATAAAGGATATGATTATAAAAAAGTTCAGTTTTTAGCGCCTATGTATGCTGGTATAAATGGAATAGATTCTTTAAATAAAGAATTACAAGAGATATTTAATCCTAATGATGGGACTAAAAATGAAATAAAAATAGGAGATGTAATATATAGAGAAAATGATAAAGTATTACAACTTGTTAATGACATAGATTTAAATATATCAAATGGAGATATAGGAGTAATTAAAAACATTACTAAAATAGATAATAAGACTTATATATATATAGATTTTGATGGCAATTTAGTAAAATATGAAAGTAAAGATTTAAATAAAATTAAACATGGATTTATAATTTCTATACATAAATCACAGGGAAGTGAATTTGAAGTAGTTATTATGCCTATTTGTGATAGTTATAAAAGGATGCTTTATAAAAAATTAATATATACAGGTATCACAAGAGCTAAAAAGAAATTAATTTTAATAGGTGATATTGCCTCATTTAAATATGCAGTTTCTAATAATAATGAAAAAATAAGAAAAACAACATTAAAAGAACAAATTTTGAATAATTTTTAAAAAATAAAGTAGACTAATGAATGTATGGTAACATACCTTCATTTTTTTTAAAGTTAAAGAGGTGATTTTTGTATTATGAAAAATATGATGAAAGATGCACTTTTAATAGGTGCGGGAATAGGTGCAACAATTGCATACCAAAAGTATAATAAACCAGCTATGAAACAAATCGAAAAAATGATTGATAAAACAGTTAAAAAAGTCGATGATACTTTAGATGAAATGATGTAACCGAATAGGTTAAAAACTGTCTATATAGACAGTTTTTATATTAATAAAAATATTAGTAGCTTAGATATTGATAATTTACGTTTTCTTTTATATAATATTTTTATAAGTGTGGAGGAGTATAATGAAAAAAAATATTATATTAGTATTATTTTATGTAACAGTGATATCAAGTTTAGTGTTTTTTTATATTAGTAGTAGAGAAACATATACTGTTTCGTTTGATAATGGTTTGGATGGTGTATTACCTACTAATACTGTAGTAAAAGGTGGCAAAATAGAAAAACCTGAAGATCCTATAAAAGAAGGCTATACTTTTATAGGATGGGAAGTTGACGGTAAACCGTATGACTTTAATACAACTGTAAATTCAGATATTAAACTAGACGCTATTTGGAAGAAAAATGAAGACACCCCAGATAATAGTGAGAATAATAATGAGAATACATCTAATGGAATCAAAAATTTAATATTTAAAAATAATAATTCAGAATTAGTTAAAATTAATAATGTAGACTCTGTCGTGGTTGGAATATCTGAGGTAATAAAAATTGATGTAAATAAAGATCCAGTAAACTCAACTCAAAAAATAGTATGGTCGTCAGCTAATTCAAATATAGTAACAGTAGATCAAAATGGAAATATAAAAGGCGTGTCTACTGGTACAACGTATGTAACAGCTACTGTAGGTAATTATTCTAAAAAAATATTAGTAAATGTTAAATACGATTTATCTAAAGTAACAAATGCAGTAGGGATTTATTATACAACTTGGTTTAATTCAATTCATATGCAAGGAAATCAAAATGGTTATTTTAATATTGCAACTGGTAACATAGGTGCTATAGGCACTAATCAATATTGGGGTAAACCATCAAAAGGATATTATAAATCAACAGATAAAAATGTTATAAAACAACACATGAGAGAGTTAAATGCTCTTGGAATAGATTTTATTATAATAGATAATACGAATGTTAGAAAATATGGTTGTTATAAAACTGAATCTGCTAGATGCAAGAATGCTATTTGGTGGGATGAGTATGTCACTAAACCAGAAGAAGCATTAATTGAGGCAATTCATGAAATGAGATTAAATGGAGAAAAAACTCCTTATGTAATAAATTGGGTTTATGAACTAGGATTAAATCTTGGTGGTGCAACACCAGATGATGCAGGTGTATTAGTAGAAATATATGATAATTTATATACTGATTCATCACATGATGATATCTGGGTGTATGATAATAATAAACCTTTGATATTAGGTATGAATAATGAAAATAGTCATACAAAAATAGTTTATGATTTTAATTATAATTATAAATATCAAGGTGAAAACATATATTCAGGTAGTGAGCAATTAAAACGTTCCGAATTAAAAGGAAAAAATATGTCTGAACTTATAAGTTATAGAAGAATGACAAGTTCAAAATATCTTGGAGTAACTAGTATTAAACCAACTGATTGGAGTTATTTAGAAAGCAATAATAATGTAAGTACAACATATAAAAAACAAGAACAAATTTCAATTGTTCCAGCAATAAATAATCTTCAAATGTCAAATGAAGTAACTGCGATAGGTAGAAGAAATGGATGCACATTCTATGAACAATGGCAAACAGCCTTCAATGTTAGACCTAAGGTAGTAGTTATCTCTGAGTGGAATGAATGGATTGTTGGAAGAAGTTCTTATAATTACGAATTTGAGAGATATGTCGATAATTATAATGCTGAATTCAGTAGAGATATAGAACCTCAAGATGGTGGCTTAAAAGATAGGTATTATACATGGTTAAAAAAATATATAAGTAATTTTAAAAATAATTCAGGAATTCCATCTATAGAACAAGTAAGTGATGTAACTAATGTTAGTCAATGTAGTGTTAGAATAGATGATAGAAAAACGCCACAATCCAATACAATTTCAATATTTGGTGATGGTATTTCTGCATACGAAGGAACTATAAGTGCTAGTAAATCATTATACGCATATAAAAATAGTACTCGATTATTTGCTTATCCAGCTTCTTCATCTGATATAACATCAGTAAATGATATGTGGTGGAAGATATTAGTTAATGAAATGAATTATGCTTTAATTAGTAATGAATCTATAAGCAACACAAGAGTAACTTGGGACGGTAAAACAACAGATAACTTTTATAATAATGGCGAAGATTATTATATGGCTGGATATACTAGAATTAATAGAATTGGTAATGCTTCTAAAATAATAGTGTTTGCTGGTTTAAGTGATATTATTACTGAATCTGTACCAATGGTAGATAAAAATACATTCACATATGGCGTAGTTGATAATTTTGCTGATGCGTATTATACAATGTTGACTAGAATAAAAATTAATTATCCAAATTCAAAAATAATTTGTGTAATTCCATATATCAATGGATTTGGTGGAGTGTATGCTACCAGATATAATACAGCAAATACCATAATTAAGAAGGTTGTAAATCAAGTATTAAGTGATATTGATAATCAAGATAATATTTCTGATGCTACACCATTAAGATATTCTAAATATGTAATGACTGATTCAAGCTATTATAGATTTAATAAAAATATTTCATATGTAGAATTAAATAGTATAAATGCTTCAAATACTACAAATTACTTAATATCAGGTGTTACACCTAATAAAGCGGGTATGAGAGTTATTGCAAATGATATAAAAAGTGGCTTATAATTAAAACTGTCTATATGACAGTTTTATTATTTTTCAGGCAAATTGAAAAAAATATAGTAAAAAAATTGTATTATTAAAAAAAATATGTTAAAATACTAATTAGGTGATTGATATGGTTGAGGTAAATGATATAAAATCTTCACTAGATGAAAATAAGTTTTTAACTGATGACATCAAAGATAATATCATAGAATTGATTACTATTTTTAAAGATGAATTTCCAGGCGTTAATCTAACTAATACTGTAGAAAGATTAAAAACTTTAAAAATTAAAAAGGGAAGTAAGTATTTAATTAAAAATTCTTCTAAGTATGATCCTATAACAAATGAAATACTAATATCAAAATCAAAATTAGATTTAATTGATTCTAAACACATATTAATGAGAGAATTATTAAATTTAATTACAGCAAAAGATAATTATACTGGATTTAATAATGATAATTTATATGAGGCACTTAATATAGGTTATACTGAATTAATTGTAAATGCTTTAGTTGGCAATGAAGAAATGTGTGAATATGAAGATGAAATTATAGAGGCTAATTTAATGGCTAATATAATTGGACTTGATATAGTAAATGAAGCTTATTTTAATAATGATGTAAATATTATTTTAAGGGCGGTTAGTTAAGGAGATAAATATGAGTAGGCAAGAATTTATAAATTTTAATGATTTATGCAATAATAATTTAAATAATAAAGGAAATTTTGATTTAGTACTAGCTTCAGCAATTGATTTTGCAGCTAGTATGGGAGTAGAACCTAGAGCACATGAAGTAATTAGTGGACTATATAGTCCAGATGAAAAAATTGATTCATATATTGTTGCTTCAACAGAATATGTAAATTCAATGAATCAAAGAGTAAGATAAACAATGATAAAGAAATAGTAATAAAAATACTTATTTAATAGAGACTTAGTGGTTGGTGGAAACTAAGAATAAGTTTTTATGAATTCACCTTTGGAGTTTATATGGTAACGCGTTATAGTTATAAAGGTAGTTTAACTACAAATTAAGGTGGTACCACGTAAATCACGTCCTTATTATGGATGTGATTTTTTATTATAGAAAGGATTTTTTATGAAAGAAAAAGTAGAAAATATTAAAAATGAAATTATTAAAAAAATAGAGGATATAAATGATTCTAAAATTTTATATGAATTAAAACAAGAATATTTAGGAAAGAAAGGTAAAATACAGGAATTAGTTTCAGTTTTAGGTAATTTATCTTTAGAAGAAAAAAAAACATTTGGACCAATTATAAATGGTCTTAAAAATGAAATGAATGAATTATTTGAAAATAAAGCTAAACAAATAGAAGAATTTATATTAAATAAAAAATTAGAAAGTGAATATATTGATATAACTTTACCAAGTACTAAAGTTAATGTTGGTAGTCCAAATATACTTGAAAAGTTAATTGAACAAATAGAAGAATTATTAATGAGTATGGGATATGATGTGGTAGATGGACCAGAACTTGAAGAAGATAAGTTTAACTTTGAGCTTTTAAATATTCCTAAAGGACATCCTGCACGTGATGCACAAGATACATTTTATATAAAAGATAATGAACTTTTACTAAGAAGTCAAACTTCTCCAGTACAAGCAAGAACAATGATCAAACACCAAGGTAAAGATCCAATAAGAGTAATTTGCCCTGGTAAAACTTATAGAAGAGATGATGATGATGCAACTCATTCACATCAATTTATGCAAATAGAAGGTTTATTAGTTGATAAGAATGTTAGTTTATCTGATTTAAAAGGAACAATTGATATAATTTGTAAAAATCTATTTGGTGAAGATATAGTAACTAGATTTCGTCCAAGTTATTATCAATTTACAGAACCTTCTGTAGAAGTTGATATAAGTTGTTTTAATTGTCATGGTACTGGATGTAATATTTGTAAAAATACAGGTTGGATTACAGTTGCAGGTGCTGGTATAGTTCATCCTAACGTGCTTAATGCTTGTGGTTATGATTCAACTAAGTGGACTGGATTTGCATTTGGATTTGGTGCTGAAAGATTAGCAATGCTTAAATATGGAATAAATGATTGTAGAGTATTTTATAATACAGATTTAAAAGAATTAAAAACTTTTGATAGAAAGGAATCGTAATATGATTAGTTTAAATTGGGTAAAAGATTATATTGATCTATCTGGTGAAGATTTAACTTTACTTGCTAAAAAAATAACAAAAGCAGGTATCAATGTTGAAAAAGTAATTACAAATCATATAGATAATTTAGTAATAGGTGAAGTTTTAGAATGTACTAATCATCCTGATAGTGATCATTTACATGTGCTTAAGGTAGATGTTGGTAGTGATGTATTACAAATAGTATGTGGTGCTTCTAATATAGCAAGTGGCTTAAAAGTTATAGTAGCTAAAGTAGGAGCAGTATTACCAGGCAACTTTGAAATCAAAAAAAGTAGTATCCGTGGTGTTGAATCAAATGGTATGATATGTGCTTTATTTGAACTTGGATTAGAAGAAAAAACAAAAGAAAATTATGATAAAGGTATTTGTATATTAGATAATAATGCTAAAGTAGGAACAGATCCATTAGAATATTTAGGTCTAGATGATACACTATATGACCTTGACATTCATAAACATAGAAATAATGACTGTTATTACCACATTGGTTTTGCATACGAAATAGCTTGTATTTTAAATAAAAAAGTAACTTTACCTGAAACAAAATATAAATGTATAGAAGATTCTATTAATAATTATATGAAATTAGATGTACAAACTAATAAATGTAGTTATTATTTAGGTAAAATAGTAAAAGATGTTAAAGTTAAAGAATCACCTGAATTTATTAAAAAGAGACTTTTATCAGCTGGTATGAGAAGTATAAATAATGTAGTTGATATTTCTAATTATGTAATGTTAGAATTTGGTCAACCATTGCATTTCTTTGATTATGATAAACTAGGTAATAATGTAGTAGTAAAAGATTCTAATAATGAGATAATTACTACACTTGATTCTAAAGAAAGAACTTTAACTTGTGATGATATAGTAATAACTGATGGTGTTAAGCCTGTTTGTATAGCTGGAGTTATGGGAGGATTAGATACAGAAATAACTGATAGTACTAAAAATATATTTATAGAAAGTGCTATATTTGATCCTGTAAGTATTAGAAATACTGCAGCTAGATTAAACTTAAAAAGTGAAGCTTCTATTAGATATGGTAAGGGTCTAAATTTTGAATATACTAATTTAGCTATTAATAGAGCTTGCTATTTATTAGAAAAATATGCAGATGCTAAAATATTATCAGGTGTTTTAAAACATGATAACGTAGTAAAAGATTTAAAAAAGGTTACATTTAAAGCAAGCGATATTAATAAAATGTTAGGTATTAATATATCAATTGAAGATATGAAAAAAGAATTATCACGTCTTGATTTTGAATATGAATTAAATGGCGAAGTATTTACAACAACTATTCCAAGACGTAGACTTGATATAGATGCAAATGTTAATGATATAGCAGAAGAAATAGGAAGATTATATGGATATCAAAATTTAGTAAGTACACTTCCTGTTGTAGAAATTAAAAAAGGTGAATATAAAGGGGACGTTAAATATAGAAAAGAAGTTTCTAAACGTCTTAGAACTTTAGGTCTTGATGAGGCTAAAACTTACACACTAGTAAGCCCTAATATGGCTAGTTTATTTAATTATAACAATTTAGATAACATAGTACTACCAAACCCTATGAGTGTTGATAAATCAGTTATTAGAACAACTTTAATACCGTCTTTAATTAATGTATATGATTATAATAAATCAAGAAAAGTAAATGATATTAATATATACGAAATAGCTAAGACGTATGATTCTAATTATAAAGAAGATACTAAAATTACAGTATTAATGAGTGGTAATTATATTTTTAATAATTGGAGTGGAAATAAAATTAAAGTAGATTTTTATCTTATTAAAGGTATTTTAGAAAATTTACTTGACTATATGGGATTTAAAAATAGATATTCTATAGTAGCAGATAATAGTATTCCTTCAATGCATCCTTATATGTCTGCAAGAATACTTTTAGATAGAGAACCAATTGGTATAATAGGTAGAATTCATCCAAGCGTTAAAAAAGATGAAATATATACTTTTGAAATATCACTTAATAGTCTAATTAAAACAATAAAACCATTAAAATATAAAGCGTCAAGTAAATATCCAGAAATAGTAAAAGATTTATCGTTTGTTATGGATAAAAATACAACATCTAAAGAAATAATGGAAGTAATTAAAAAATCAGGTGGTAGATTATTAACTAATATTGATGTATTTGATGTCTATACTGGAGAAAAAGTAAGTGATAATGAAAAATCAATAGCGTATTCTCTAACTTTCTCTGATCCTACTAAAACATTAAGTGATAATGAAGTTATGATAGTGTTTAATAAAATAATAAATGATGTTGAATCTAAAACAAATTCTAAATTAAGAAGTATTTAGGTGAAGATATGCATATAGTATTATTAATTGTTGGATTTATTATTTTAATAAAAGGTGCTGATATATTTGTAGATGGTGCTAAAAGCATTGCTGGTAATTTAAAAGTATCAAAAATGTTAATTGGACTTACTATAGTAGCTTTTGGCACTAGTGCACCAGAATTTGCGGTATCGGTTAAATCATTAATATCAGGTAGTGGCGATATAGTATTAGGTAACGTAATTGGTAGTAATATTTTAAATATTTTATTAATATTAGGTGTTAGTTCAATGTTTCATTTTCTTAATGTTAAAAATAACACAGTTAAAAGAGAATTACCAATTACTTTACTATTTACTACATTATTTATAGTATTGTTATCAGATAATTTACTTGGTAGTGGAGTCAATTCATTTACACGAAGTGACGGAATTGTTTTACTATTATTTTTCTTGGTATTTATTTATTATCTAATTAGCATGGCTAGAAATAAAATTGGTAATGATGAAGAAAAATATATGTCTATTTTTAAATCGATAATATATACAGTATTAGGAATAGTTGCAATAGTGCTTGGAAGTAATATGGTTGTTGATAGTGCAACTAAATTAGCTACTATAATCGGTGTTAGTGAAAAATTAATATCACTTACTATAATAGCTTTAGGTACATCACTCCCTGAATTAGTAACATCAATTACTGCTACAAGAAAAGGTGAATATGATTTAGCTATAGGAAATGTAGTTGGTAGTAACATATTTAACCTAGGTATAGTAATAGGATTACCTGTTTCTTTATTTGGTGGTATATCTAATATATCATTTAATTATATTGATTTAATAGTTATGTTTTTAAGTGTTTTCCTATTATTTATATTTTCACTTAGTAATAAAAAAATCTCTAAAAAAGAAGGAATTATATTCTTAATATTATTTGTAATTTATTATTCTTATGTAATATTTATGGGTTAAACTATCATTTGATAGTTTTTTCTTTTTACAATTTATAAATATGTGGTAAAATAAAATTAGAAAATAATAAAAAAAATACAACGTTTAATGCTTTAGAATTGTATTATAGATGAAGAGGTGATTATAGTGGTTTCACTGAAGCGCGCAAACAGTGAATTTGAGACTATTTATAACCGTAATATTGATACTGTATATAGGATTTGTTATATGTATATGAAAAATAAAACGGATGCTGAAGATATGACACAAAATACCTTTATAAAATACTTACGATATATGCCTGTTTTTGCAAGTATAGATCATGAAAAGGCTTGGTTTATAGTTACTTCTAGTAATATATGTAAAAATCATTTTAAATCTTGGTGGCATAAAAATATTAAAGTAGTTGATGAATTTGAAATATCATCTTCAAAGGACGAAAATATATTAGAATATGTACTAGAACTACCTAAAAAATATAAACAAGTAATTTATATGTATTATTATGAAGGATATAGTACTGTTGAAATTTCTAGGTTATTAAATATGCCAGAATCAACTATAAGAACACA
Organism: uncultured Bacilli bacterium; assembly: GCA_934169415.1. GTDB lineage: Bacteria > Bacillota_I > Bacilli_A > RF39 > UBA660 > Faecisoma. The sequence continues at coordinate 7,603 of CAKPNP010000005.1, read as the reverse complement.
TCTTCTAAAAGGTCGACAAATTTTAAAAGAAAAGATAGGGAGTAAACAAGATGAAGGATAAAATAAGAAATTCTTTGGATAGTATTGTTTTAAGTGATTCCCAAAAAGAAAAAATTTATTCAAGTATTACAAAAAATAATAATTTAGGGGGATTTATTTTAAAAATTTGTGCTTTAACATCATGTTTTATACTAGCATTTACTTTGTTTTTTAATAAAACAAATGTTGATGATGGTGTATCTAGCTATGGATGTAGTGAGTGCAGGACTGTAGAAAGAGAGATAGAAAATGAAGAAAGTTAGTTTAGTTTTAGCGTCCATTTTAGCTATTTTATGCTTTAGTGGTTGTGGATCTAAAGATGTAAAATTAGATTTAAATAAAATATCAAAAGAATTAGATAATTTAACTAGTGATGAAATAAGTTTTTCTGGTATAGATTATGAAGAAATAGGGGTATTTGGAGATTTAAATTTTGTTTATGATTATGATTTTGAAAAACTTTTTGGTCTTGATAGTGAATTAATTAGTGAATATAGTGTAAATTATAATGAAAAAACTAAAGAGATTTTAGCTATTTTTAAGCCTGTTAGTGCTTCATATGATGAAGTTAAAAAACAACTTGAGAGTTTTATGAATAGTATTAATGCTACTTTAGAAGAATATAATGGGGTATTAATTTATGTTGCTAGTAAAGATAATAGTAAAGTAATAGAAAAAGTTAAATCATATAAAACTCCGGTATTTCCTGAAATGATAGAAGTAAGTAAAAATGAAATTAAAGACATATTAGATATAGATAGTTCTAGTGTGGATAAATTTTTAATGAAAATGCCTATGATGATGATACAATCTAGTACGTATATAATAGTAAAACCTAACACTAAAGATTATAGTTTAGTTAAAGAAAAATTAGATTCATATATGTTATCGCTAGAGGAACAATGGAGTAATTACCTACCTGATCAATACGAGTTAGTTAAAAATAGAAAAGTTGAAACATTAGGTGATTATCTAATTTATATAGTATCAGAAAACAATGATCTAGTTTATAATACAATATTAAATAATAAAATAGAAGGATAAAACAAATATGGTATTTTCAAGCATTCCGTTTTTGTTTTTCTTTTTACCTGTTTTTTTAATATTGTATTATATAGTTCCCTTTAAATTTAAAAATATTATATTATTAATTTTTAGTTTAATTTTTTATGCTTGGGGAGAACCTATATATATACTGCTTATGATTTTTTCTTCTGTAGTAGACTATAATAATGGTAGATTAATGGAAAAATACCCTAATAGAAAAAAGATATTCCTTATATCTTCAGTTATTATAAATTTATCTCTTTTGTTTTTCTTTAAGTATAGTAATTTTTTAATTGATAATATAAATAATATATTTAATTTAAATATTAAATTCTTAAATCTTAGTCTGCCAATAGGAATAAGTTTTTACACTTTTCAAACTATGAGTTATTCTATTGATGTATATAGAAATCAAGTTAAAGCAAGTCATAATTTTTTAAATTTTATGACTTATGTATGTATGTTTCCGCAATTAATAGCTGGTCCTATTGTTAGATATAGTTTAGTTTCATCCGAATTAGAAAAAAGAAGTATTAATTTTGATAACTTTAAATTAGGGTTAAATAGATTTTTACTTGGTCTATTTAAAAAAGTTTTAATAGCAAATAATATTGGATATATTTTTACATTCGTAACTAGTATGAAAATATCTGATATATCAGTTATGAGTGCTTGGATTTCAGTTATAGCATTTACATTTCAAATATACTTTGATTTTTCAGGATATTCAGATATGGCTATAGGTTTAGGTAAAATGCTTGGTTTCACTTATCCAGAAAACTTTAATTATCCATTTAAATCTTGTAGTATTACTGAATTTTGGCGTAGATGGCATATATCTTTAAGTACATTTTTTAAGGATTACGTTTATATTCCACTAGGCGGTAATAGAAAGCACCAATTAAGAAATATTTTAATTGTTTGGGCTCTTACTGGCTTATGGCATGGAGCTAGTTGGAATTTTATAATTTGGGGGTTATACTTTGGAATATTACTAATTTTAGAAAAATATGTATTAAAAAAGTATATAGAAAAAACTCCTACTGCTATAAGATATATTTTAACTATGTTTTTAGTTATTATTAGTTTTTATATATTTGCATTTGATGATACAACTAAATTAATAGACTTTGGCAAGATATTATTTGGACTATCTACTAATGTTTTTATAGATAATACATTTTTATTTATAATTAAAAATTATTTTTTAATATTTTTAATCTCTTATATTTTATCTATTGGTATTTATAAAATTTTAGAAAGGAATAAGTATTATGGATTTATATCTAATATATTATATATTTTATTATTTATAGAAACTATAGCTTATCTAATAAGTAGTTCATATAATCCATTTTTATACTTTAGGTTTTAATATGAAGAAAAATTTTTTATCTATATTTATTGTTTTATTTGTTTTGATATTTACTATATCTTTTATATTTTTACCTAAAAAAAGTTTTAGTGAAAATGAAAATAGATATTTAGAAAAATTTCCTACTTTTAGCTACAAAACGTTATTAAACGGTAAATATATAAGTAGTTTAGAAAACTATATAATAGATCATTTCCCACTTCGTGACTTATTTATGAGTATAAAAAGTAATACAGAACTGTTGCTTGGTGAGAGACTTATAAATAATGTTTATGTGGGAAAAAATGAATATTTATTTATGAAATATGATAAGATGGAAAATCCAGATAGATTAATAAAAAAATTAAATAACTTTTATGATAATAATAATATTAATATGCAATTAATGTTAGTAGAAAGTAGTGGTAATATATATAGTGAGTTATTACCTAAGAATGTAGATTATTCTATAGTATTAAATGATATTAATTACATATGTAATAATATAGAATTTGACTGTATAGATATTCATAATTATTTAATGGATGGTAAAAAAAATTATAATATGTTTTATAGATTAGATCATCATTGGACTAGTTATGGCGCTTATTATGCTTATTTAGCGTTTGCCTCTAAAAATAATATAACTCCTATTAGTATCAATGATTTTGATATTAAAGAGGTTAGTAATTCATTTAATGGGACTTTATATTCAAAAACTGGGTTATATCAATATAAATCTGATAGTATTGTAAGTTTTAACAATAATTCAAAGTTAAAAGTCAATTATGCAAATGAAAATGTAGTTAGTGATACTTTGTATAATATAGAAAATTTAGATAAAAAGGATAAATATACATATTTTTTAAATGGTAATCATCCTTTAATTGAAATAACTAATGATGAATTATCTAATAATATACTTGTTATTAAGGATAGTTATGCTAATAGTTTTATTCCTTTTTTAACTAATCATTATGGTAAAGTATATGTAATTGATCTAAGATTTTATAGTGGTAATATAAGTAACTTTATTAGTGAAAATAATATAGAAAATGTTTTATTTTTATATAGTATGCAAGGTATTAGTGAAGACGTAAATATTTATAAGTTAAAATGATAAATTGACAATTATATTTGAAAATGATAATATTTAAATGTAATTGTTTTTTTGTGGGGGACTTATGATAGTAAGAAATGTTTTTATTGATGATTTTGATCTTTATATAGAAATTTTATTAAGAGATTTAATAAAATTAGGTATTAATTATACTTTAGTTGAAAATGAAGTTCATTTTGATAATTATATTATTAGAATTTATGAAACAAAAATTAATACAGATTTTATAGACAATATACGAAAGGTAGCATGCAAAGAAGTAGATGAAGTAGATGATAATTATAGAATAAATAAAAAATTAATTAAAAATCAAAATAAATTAACAAATAAAATGATAAACACTAAAGGATACAGGTGATATTTATGGATTATGAAAAAATAAGAAAAAGTTCTAGAGGAAATATTGAAATAGAAGGAATAAGTGTTCCAAGTGATGATGTAATACTTAAAGTTATCAATAAATATAGGGAAAAATTAGGTGATAAAGCTATTAATTCATTATTATATTCTATAAATGAAGGAACTAAGATATACATGGAGGAAAACAATGCAAAATGTAAATAGAAGATTACAAGAAGCTTTAGAAAACAAATCAACATATTGCTATGAAAATGGAGTATTGATAAATAATTTAGATATAAAAGATCAGAAAGAATTAGATGAAACAGAAGCATCTATTACTTACTTAGCTTTAAATAAATTAATGCTTGAAAATCAAGATTTTAAATTTGATGTAATATATTATTTAAATATACATAAAGCTATTTTTTCTTCCATATATCCTTTTGCAGGGGATATAAGAATGGAAAATATAACAAAGGATAATACACCGTTTTGTAGACCAGAATATATCGTTAATTATCTATCATATTTATTAGAAGAGATGGAAAAAAAGTCACGTAGAATTACATCAATTGACGAATATATTACTTTTTTAGCTCATTATTATTCTGAACTAAATCTAGTTCATCCATTTAGAGAAGGTAATGGTAGGACTTTAAGAGAATTTTTAAGACAAATGGTAGAATATCTAAATAAGTATTTAAATTTTGAACCTTTAGAATTAGATTATAGTAAAGTTGATGGTATTTTAAGAAAAAAAATAATAGATGGATCTAGAATAGCTGCTACTACAGATGACATTACTTTATTAAAAGAATTTTTTACTGGTGTTTTAAGTTATAAGGAAAAGATAAATATAAGATAACTTTGTTATCTTTTTTTGTAATCACTAAAAAGATTCAAATTATGACTTGTATTTTATATTGATTTAATTACGCTATATTTTTAATAATTAGACAGAATAAATGTATGAGTTTTTCTTATTTGTTAATTCATAAAATCTTACTAAATCTGACAATATAATATCAAATCAAAATAATTAGTATATACAATTTTTTGTATTTTTATTAAAATTTTATAGTACGGACTGATATAATGAAGTTGACATCTCTAATCTTTTATACTATAATATTACTCAATTTTTAGGGGGGTATTATGAAAGAGTTTAAAGAAATATTTGAAAATTTAGGTTATACATTTCCAAGTACAGAAGTTTTAGAAGACGTGTATTTATTTTATAAGTATTATAATAATAAAGCCAATAAAGGTGTTTCAACTATTTTGCTTGAGGGTGATCCTGGATGTGGTAAAACATTTTTATCTGAAGTCTTTAGTCAATTTTTAGGAAAAGAAACGGAATACATCTATACGCAATGTGTGGAAGAAACAAATAGTGACAGATTAATTGCTACATATAATGTTCCTGCAATTGTTAAGGGGGATGCAGATAGATCTATTGCAGAAGGCATTTTGACAAAGGCAATAAATTTAGCAAATATTGGTAAAAAAGTTGTATTAACAATAGATGAATTAGATAAAGCAAGAGAAGTTTTAGATTCTTACTTTTTGGATTTTTTGCAAAATGGTAAAGTTGAAACTTCAAATAATGAAATATTGACATTAACAGAAGATGGCAGAAAAAATTTATATGTAATTCTTGCAAAAAATAATGAAAGAAATTTACTTGATGCCTTGTTAAGAAGATGTTCAGTTATAAAACTTCCTCCAATGCCACCTGTATTAGCTTATAAAACGTTGTTAAAAAAATTTGACAATATTGAACATGATCCTAAATTCTTAAAATTTATAAGCAAAGTTTATGAAGCAATCTATAACGAACAAATGATGAGTAATGAAGAATTGTTATCTCGTTTGCCTGCTCTTCAAGAACTTATAACAGCTATTACGAGTGATAATGAGTTGTATGAAAATGGAGTTAGTAGTACAAGAAGAATTAACAATTTAGTAAGAAAATTAGGAAAAGATAGTGAAAGCCGAGAAACTATAACAAATATATTGACAAAAAAATTTAAATATCAAAATCAGCAAAGTAATTATACTGATGAGACACTCGATTTGGATGTAAATGATCCTGAAGATTATATGAGTACAAAAGATCCTGACAGCTTAATTGAACAGTACATTGAGAAAAAAGATAGTGGTGAATATGTTTTTGAAGAAGATGAATCTGAAGATCCAATGAAAGATATTGCCAGTATTCTTGATAATATGAAGGATGATGAATCATTAGTTTTTTTAGATAATGAAAATAAGGAAAAAATCGTAGAATTAGGAATTATTACTCATGAGGATTCAAAGGCTCTAGAAACTTTATTTGAAAAAATAAAATTTAAAGGTAATCCTAATAGTAGATTTGGTTTTTTAAGTTTTGAGGATGATAATTTTGTAGGATTAATGAAGTATAAAAATACATTAATATTAATTGCAAATAAAGAATACGTTTCTCCTAGATTATTAATGAAAGGATTAGCTTCAATAATAACTATAATTTATGATGAAAATGAAAATATTGATATGAATCATTTATATTTTTCACCTTTAATGGCTAGAAACTTTAAACTTACTGCACTAAATGCTAAGGTATTATCCAATATACCACGTTTAGTTTTAAGTAAAATGAGTTTACAAAATGGTATCCATACTTATCAAACTACTAATTTGAAAGTTACTTATGATGATAGTTTTAATATTAATTACTTTAAATACTTGCAAAAATATAAAGCTGAGCCTATTTATGAAGCAATTGAAAAACTTTGTAGATTTAATCCTGAATTAGCCATTCCAGTATCGTTTATTAATGCTAAAAAATTTAATTTATCTAGTTATAATGATAAAAAATTTGTTAAGAGATTATCCGATTTTGAAAAGGAAAAAGAAAAATGGGAAAAATTAAAATTAAACGGATGGGAAGTCCAAATAGATGATTTTGTACCAATGAATTTAATGTTTACCAATATTAATTATAGTTATAATTATTGGGGTAGCGAACCAAAAATGGTTGTTGATGAAGATTATTTTGTCTTTGATTGGAATATTGAAATGGATGAAAATAAAAAAAGATTATATGTATATCCTAAATATACATTAAAAGGAGAATATTTATTGTATACTTCAGACGAAGATTTCGAGAATAATGAGGTTTTTAAACAGATAAATCCATTCCAAAAAGAAATTGCATTCATTGCCAGAGATATTTTTGGAAATTTTATTCCTCAATTTTATAGTGAAAGAAATCCTGATTATTTTTCTTCATTAACTATGTCTCAATTTAGTCGAATTATGGATAATGAATATAATAGAAATGGAATTCCTGGTATTAGTCAAGATATTATTCCAGAATCAGATTTTACAAATTATTATAATTCTATTTCTCAAGCTTCGTCTATTGTTGGACCAAATAAGGTTTTAAAATAATGAAAAATCTTCCAACTTTAGATGAATTGTTAAATTATGGAGAAGAATATCAATATCCAACTTTGCTAATGGATGATTATGTTATATCTGATAATACTTCAAAAAATGAACCTGAAGATTTAAACCAGGAAAATGATGTTCAATCAGAATCTCAAGATTTAAACCAGGAAAATGATGTTCAATCAGAATCTCAAGATTTAAATTCAGAAAATAATACTCAATCAGAACCTGAAGATTTAAATTCAGAAAATAATATTGAATCAGAA